>QIAR01000137.1 GCA_003225595.1 Acidobacteriota bacterium
GTACGAGCTGAGCCTGCAGACGCTTTAAGTCCTCAAACGACTGTTGTGAGGCTTGCAGAAGGCGAATGAGTTCCCGGTCCAGAAGGTGCTGCCGCAGAAAAACCATGATGCCCATCACCATCATGGCGCCTAACGTAACTACCATACGGAAGCTGCGTACCCGCGGCGGCGCCGTCATATCAAAGATCGACCATGCGGCGAACAATGGTAGGGAAAAGATGGCGATCATGCCGAGGCGAGCTACCCAGACACCGTGGCTGGTCCCAGCTTTGGTCTGCTCGCCTTCCGGTTCCCCGGCAGGCGCCAGCAGACCTATGAAAGTAACCCAACACATGGAGACAGCCAAGGGCACATCGTACAGGCTGCCGGAGTAGTAAACGTGTGTCTGGATTGCCCAATTCGCCAGGTAAGAACTGAGGGCATACGTCAGGCTGGCGCCAAACCATTGCTCATAAATGAGTTTCCAGGAGGACTGGCTTCGCCACCACATCACTGCAAGACCTACTAGAAAGACCATCTTCTCGGTGAGATAAAGTGCATTCAGGTTTCGGCCATACGCCAATTCGTCTGTGCGCGCGTATTGCCAGGGAATTACAGCGAAAAGATAAAGATAGATCCACCAGATAAAGAGAAGCGCGAAGTCAAGAGTTCCCAAACGAGAGGTACGATTGTCCTGTTGGGTGTGGGGCTGAAGAGCCAGGGCCGCCATCATCGGAACTATATGGAGGAAAAGAACAATATCTCCAACGAAAGGTTGGGGGACCTCCTGACGCAGGACAACTTCGATGTAAGTCCATAAGAGCTGATATGTGAGCCAAAAGGCCAGACCCAACGTCATCAGGGCCCAGAACAACCGGGTACGGCCGTTGCTGTCTAGCACCCTGGGCAGTAACGACACGGTTCCACACAACAGCAAAAGACACTGTGTGATGTCGCTGAATACGATTAGCTGGACAGTCCGAGGCAGTACGAACGACGCCAAAGCTTGCGCGAGGACCAAGCTACCGGCCGCGAACAACCAAAACTTTGGGCGCAATGACAAGAATTACCCTTGTTGGAGATTCTAGACGGGAAACTGGAAACCGGGAGGTTACTTCAGTAACCCCTCTCGTAATCGGAGGTCTCGGGAAGTGATTTGATGCACCCCCTCGCCGCTAATGGTAAGTTCCGCTTGCGCTTGAAATTTTGTGTCAATATAGCATTGCATATCTTGAAACCGAGCGGTAATCATCGATTGTCACGTCTGGCGCCTCGGTATCGCTTCTTATGGAGACTCCGGGCGCCCTTGAGCCCGGGGGAGATCCGTCGCATTGAGCGATGGCTGGCGAGTGCCCGGGTGTTTCTCGCCATCTCCGCACTTTTCGCAATTTGGATGGATCCCAGCGAAATTGGCTATTCGGCTTGGGCGTATTGGGCTCTTGGTGTTTACATTGTCCACGGCGTCGTGGTCATGATGTTGCTGCGTTTTCGACAGCAGTCGACGGCTGCGTTTCGCCTGCTGGTGCACGCGGCAGACGTAATCTGGCCAGTCTTCATCTCGGCCTTCGCCGCCGGACAGCGCGGTCCGTTTTTCCTCTTCTTCGTTTTTGTTTTGATGGCAGCTGCGTACCGCTGGGGCCTATGGGAGACCCTGGGGACCGCAGCTACAGAAATTGTGCTGCTCTGGGCAGAGAGCCTTGCCATCAATCGAGGTGTCGCCCAGTGGGCGGAAGGATTTTTTCTGCGGCACGGTATCCCTCCTCTAGGTCTCGATATCTCGGATCTCGGGCCCAAACACTTGATGTTATCGGTGTATCTGTTGGTCACGGGTCTCCTGCTCGGGTACCTTGCAGAACAGCAGAAGCAGTTGCGAGCGGAAAAAGAGGTGATTGCCCGCATTCTGGGCGGTGCTCGAGTAGATGCCGGATTGACCGGAACTCTGCAGCGGATTCTTGGTGAGCTCCTCTCCATGTACGGCGCCCGGCGCGCTCTGATCGCGTCCCAAGAGGCTAACAGCTACCGCGTTTTCCTGGGTGAGGTTCGAGCTTCAAAAGAAAATCCCTCTCTGCTCAATTGGCAGGAAGTTCCTCCCGCTGACCGTGACATTTATCTTTACAAGTACCCGGCTGATGCCTGCTATGCGGTCCATAAGCGCGACTCGTTCGATGTACTGGGACTGGATCGAGAGGGCATGCGGCTCCGCAATCTTTCCGCCGATTTCGTGAACCGCCTGGCCAGGGTTTATGATTTTCATTCCGTTGTTACCGTTTGCTTCGTATCTGGAGACGAGTGGTGGGGCCGGATCTTCCTTTTTGATCCCCTACTGGCGGGAGATCAGCAGGAAGAATTACGATTTCTGCTGGAATTAGTCCGCCAGGTCGGGCCGGCGGTCTATAACGTTTACCTTATTCGGCGGTTACGGCTTAGGGCCGGAGCGCTTGAGCGAGCCCGTTTTGCCCGTGAGCTGCACGACGGAGCCGTCCAGTCGCTGATTGCTGTGGAGATGCAAGTTGATGTGCTGCGTCGCCAATCGGCTGCGCAGACCACTCCTCTCACCCAGGAGTTGACTCGCATCCAAAAGCTGCTGCGTGAGGAGGTGTTGAACCTCCGGGAGCTCATGCAGCAGATGAAGTCACTGGACGTAGACGCCAAGAAATTGCTTCGATTTTTCGCGGATACGGTCGAAAGATTTCAGCGTGAAACGGGCATCACAGCACGATTCGTCTCTGAGTTGACGGAAATAGAAATGCCACAGCGTGTGTGCCGGGAACTGGCACGCATCGTCCAGGAAGGGCTGGTCAACGTCCGCAAGCACAGCGGGGCGAGTCACGTACTGGTTCGACTAGGGTCAGATCACGGCGGGTGGAAGCTCACGGTGGAAGATGATGGGCATGGGTTCCCGTTCTCCGGACGTTTGTCGCACAGCGAATTGGAGGCTCTGGGAAAAGGGCCCTCAGTGATAAAGGAACGCGTCCGTTTGATTGAAGGGGAACTCACGATAGAATCGAGTCCGGGCCAAGGTTCACTTCTGGAGATTAGTATCCCCCCAAAGCGGGAGGCGGCGTATGGATAATAGAAGAGCCCAACCGATTCGCATTCTCATTGCCGATGATCATCCTATTTTTCGGGACGGCTTACGGAGACTTCTCGAGGCCGAGCCGGATCTGAAAGTCGTGGGTGAAGCCTGCGATGGTGCTGAGGCAGTCAAACTGGTGCGCCAACTCAGGCCCGACATTCTGCTTTTGGATCTGGCAATGCCTCGTCACCCTGGTCTGGAGGCGTTGCGAGAAATGAGTTCGGGACCCTCGAATTCCGTCCGCGTCATTTTGCTGACTGCGGCCGCCGAGAAAAATCAGATTGTCGAAGCTTTGCAATTGGGTGCTCGTGGCATAGTCATGAAAGATTCTGCCACCCAGTTGCTGCTGAAGAGCATTCATACGGTCATGGCAGGCGAGTACTGGGTGGGAAGGGAGAGTGTCTCGAACCTGGTGCAGTATCTGCGGATGCTAGTGCAGTCGTCCGGGGAGGAGGCCCGCCAGAAAAAGTTTGGCCTCACGCCTCGCGAGCTGGAAATCGTCTCCGCAGTGGTCGCTGGCTACTCCAATAAGGAAATTGCGGAGTACTTCAAGATCAGCGAAGACACCGTCAAGCACCATCTGAGCAACATTTTCGATAAACTGGGCGTTTCCACGCGCCTGGAACTGGCTCTGTTTGCTGTCAACCAATCATTGCCATTAAAGAATATTTCCTAGTTAGAAAAAACCAAGTCGTGCCGAAATATTCGCCGGTATGCCGGTATGGCACTTTCGTGCTACGTCCCGCCACTTCTGTGCCATTGGCGCTGGGGAGGGAGCGGAACTAGCATTCCAACAACGGTAGCCTCGGGGAATGTTTATCCATTATTGTGTATTGTTGAATGACAACTTTCCCGGAGTTGCGAGTGCAGACACTGCCAAAGTCAAGGAGCGGAGATCGTGGCAAGAATCTTAGGTCAATTCTGGTCGGATGAGCGCGGCCAGGACATCGCCGAATACGCTGTAATGCTCGCCGTAATCCTGGTAATTGTCGTCGGCACCATCAGGTTGATCGGCTCCAACTCCAATAACGTATTCTCTTCAGTTGCCAGCGCAATTCCACAGTAGTTGAACAGACGGTCGCCGATCCTCTGAACAACTGCCCGTGTGAGTGGCCCTCTGGGCGGATGCCTCCTCTAAACCCTTATGTATCTTGGAACTAAACAATAAAATTGCTACTTGGCGTTCGGCGCAAGAGCTACTTTGTCTGGTCCAGAAGTCGAAAGCCGCCTCAGATAAGGGAAGAACGGTGTGATCTCGAAAGGCATCTTCTCGTTCGGAGAAAGAAGAGCAACGGGCTTGGTCTTCATCATTTCTACCCGGTTGCTCCACGGGTCCAGCTTGATCCTGCCGCCCAGTGGGAGAGCCGCGATCTGATCGGTACGCTTCTTTTCTAGTTGCGGAGCGGAGTTGAGCAGAGCAGACATTCGAATGGTTTTTCCGTTTCCTAGACTGTTGCCGAGGTGAGGTCTTATCAGGTTGCTGAGTTCCGGCGCGCGCGCCTGCAGAGCCTTGAGGAATAGTCCGGCATTGCTCAACTTATCTTTGTAAGGAGACTTACCCAGCATCTCCAAGGCCTTGGAATCCGCAGCCTCCTCGTTGGCGGGATTTCGGGCAAAATCCAGCCGTTGGAACGTATTCTCGTCGGGGAAGAACAAGCGATCGTTGAAAGCCAGCCTGTCATCCAAGGAGTGGCCCAGCGCGATGTGGCCAAGCTCGTGAGCCACTACCATTGCCAGGGAAGCCTCGTCCGGAAGAACGTCCAGCAACCCCCGACTAACCACAATTGTGTGACCGATGGTGAACGACTCCAGCGGTGAAGTAAGCAACACTCGGCAGCGAACCTCAGGCTGGATATCAAGATTATTGGTAACCATCAGATTGTTGACCACGGTTTGCAGAACTTTATCCACTTCACCTTCGGGCGCAACCAGACCGATTTTCTGGAGTCGCTCAACCGCGTTATCTTCCGCCTGCCGCTCCCACATACGCTCAGCTTCCACCGGACTGGCATCCTTGGCGGACTCGCTCTGGTCGCGCACTGTCTGCGGAGAATCCACCTGAATCTGCGTGAATTCCTCGTTGCGCCCGAGGTGCTGCAGGTCGTAGCCCCAGAGCCGTGTCTGCGCCTTGAACTGCAGCCCGTGCTCCGCCTGGTGCTTAACATCTGATTCGGCGCTGTAAATGTAGGCAGGGAGCCACAGGCCTGGTTGCAAGTTCAGACGCCAGCTATCAAAATGAAAATAATAGCTGTAGCGTAGATGAGGAGAATAGGTGCCATTGAAGCGAACAATGTTGTAGTCCTGGTCTTCAACCCATATCCTTCCCAGGAATCGCCCGTTGCCGGAGTGCTCTTTGGGTTGAACGTCGATGACCAGGCAGCGCACTTCTCCAAGGAACTCCCGGCGAACGAACTCGAATTTGTAGTTCTTCTTCTGGAAATCCTCATCCAGCATGACCATTTGGGCGAAACCCAACGGCAAAAACTTCATAGAGTAAATATTAGTGAACTTGCCCAGAACCCGCTGCTTGAAGCTCGATTCTCCCTTGAACAGGCGATCTTCCGGGCCATTGCTCATGTCGAGCCGTCCCAGGAAGTACCGATCGCTGACCGGCGCAGCCTTGGCTTCGCGGTCGGACTTGAAGTTTTGAATATAGGTCTCGGCCAGTGGGTGCATGCGCCGCAGTTGCGCCACAAATGAGCGCTCACGCGCTACAACTTGCTCGACCACCTGGTCAAATGATCCGTGTGAAGCAGTCGAGACAGCTGGCTGGACGGACGCGGAATCCTGGTTCTGCGATTGGGTTTTGGACGGAAGCAAATCTTGAGCGGCACTGGAACCAGCAGCACTCAAATATACGACAAGCAACACGACAACTGTTCTCAAAGCGCGCATAAACCCCTTCGCAGAAGCAAGTTGTTCAGGCCAGTTGAAAGATTATGTGAAGAACCGCTGTCGAATCCGCGGGCTGGCCATCCCGCAGCGCCGGCTTAAAGCGAATCTGTTCAGCAGCACGTACCGCGGCTTCATCCAAACCATGCCCGAGACCACGCACGACGCGCAGGACCCGCACCTGACCGGACGCCTCGAAGATTACCTCAAGCAAAACTTCGCCTTCTACACGCAACTTTCTAGCTTCCTCGGTGTAGACGGGCAGCGGTTTGGAAATGATCTCAGCAGGCAAGACTTTAGGAGCCTGTTCGGCCGGCTTGGGACGCGCCTGAGCCGTTGCCGCCGCATCGGCATCTCCAAAACCGCCCTGCCGTACCGCACCGTGTGCGGAAACGCGGCTGCTTCCGTCGCCGGTGGCGACCCCATTCCCAAATCCCGCGCTGGCAACCACACCGCGAGCGCCACGAGCGCCTCCAGTCCCGTTGCCATACCCGGGCCCTGAAGGCAGGTCAAACGAGCCTGACTGCGCGATGGTCACCGGCCGGCCGTTCTTTGGCTGGGCGGGGACACCGTTCGGGTCTCCAAAACCACCGGTCTGTACCTGCTGCGGCGCTCGAGCGATGGTCGGCGTCGCTGAACTCCCAGTGGAAAACACATTTGTGCGGACCGGTTGACGCGGAATCACAGGTGTAGCCGCCGGTAATGGCGTTGGCTTTCGGGCAGCGATTTCTACCTTGGGAGCCAGATCGACCTCAAGTTTCGGTTTTGGAGGACGAACTGGCAGCCGGAGATTGTCTGGGACAGGCTTGTCGACACGTACAACGACCGAGGGTCTCTCCAGCAATCGCACCGGGGCAGGCTCGTGATTTATTGGGGGTGGCGTATCCACCAGTCGAATGAAATGGTAGTCCCTTGCCCGGGGGACCAGAACCTCAGGGTGTAGCACCCCGACCCAGAGCAGAAGGAAACAGACCAAGCCTTGAGTTCCAAGGCTGAGGATGAACTCTCTCCAGGGCGGCCTCCATTGCGGTAGTGGTGAGAACGGACCGTGCTGCGGAGAAACAGGCATAGACAGGTCTAGTGGTGCTCCGTTCAGAGTAGCTGTTCTCTAAAAACTCCTGGACGAAGTGTTCCCGAACTGGCTGGCGAACCGGGAAAAAGAGTTCGGGGTACTCCTTTGTAGCAACAGCACGAATAAGGCCACTTGTGAGGGAAACGGCGAAACTAAGCGGCTTATTCAACAGCTACTTACATTGGATAGCGAGCATGTTATCAGATGCTGCTGTCACATCGCAAAGATTTTCAACTTGTAGGTAGCGCTGGGCATCTTTTTTGCACCCAGGATGGGAAACAAAGGCGAGAACCAAAGTACAGTATTTACCTTCTGTTTCGCGTCAAAACAGAATCAGCTAGCAATGCCGCACTAGCAGCGCATGATGTTTGCACTGTTGATACCCTTGGTGGCATTACGTGTATCGACCACCAGTTGAGACTCTTCGACAATACGCCGGTAATCGTAGTCGGAATGGTCGGTCACGATCACCACACAGTCGTACTGGCCCAGGTTGTCTAGAGAGGAGCACCTCATCTGCAAATCGTATTTTCGTCCTTTGCCGATGAAGGGGAAGTATGGATCGTGATAGCTGACCTGTGCGCCTTCCTTTTGCAGCAGCTCGATGATGGTGAGGGCGGGAGATTCGCGGAGATCGTCAATATCCTTCTTGTACGCGACTCCCAGTACCAGCACTCGCGCTCCGTTGAGGGCTTTCTTCTGCTGGTTTAGCGCAGCCACGACCGAGCCAAGCACGTGATATGGCATCGAGATGTTGATTTCGCCAGCCAGTTCGATGAAACGCGTGCGGAAATCCCATTCCTTGGCCTTCCACGACAGGTAAAAGGGATCGACCGGGATGCAGTGTCCGCCCAAGCCGGGTCCGGGATAGAAGGGCTGGAAACCGAACGGCTTGGTGGATGCTGCGTCTATCACTTCCCAGATATTCAGGCCCATGCGCAGGCACAGCAACTTCAGTTCATTTACCAGGGCGATATTCACGCATCGGTAAATATTCTCCAGCAGCTTGGTCATCTCCGCTGCTGCAGGCGAGGAGACGCGCACGGTGCGGCTGAAGATCGAACCATATAGTGCAGCTGCGAGTTCGGCTGC
>QIAR01000130.1 GCA_003225595.1 Acidobacteriota bacterium
GCACTTACATGCGTTTTTGAGAGATAAGAGTGCAGTTGGATCATCAATTCGCCAAAGTTTTACAGTCTTTTGCCAGAGTTCACGAGCCTCCAAGCTCAGGCCAGCTGGGGCTTTGGGCAATCGTTCACGCTGAGAATTTTTCATAAGCTCCGAACTCAAATTTCTTCGCAGTCGCGCTGCAGGCGGTTGCCAGAGAAAACCTTATTCTCTAAAAACACACCCCCATCCCTCCCGCGCGAAAACTTCAATGGTCGCATCAGTGCACAACCCAAGCGCAATGCGTTTAGGACCGCGCTTCAGCTTGCGCTTGAGCCATGCGACAGTGCGAGGGCTCGGCTTGTTCCAGTCGTCATGCGGGCCCCTCATGCACCAGCCTCGCAGGTTTGGCAAATAGCCTTTCCTGACGGCTCTATATAAACTGCAAAGCTTCCGCAACTAGGACACGACCGCAGAGTGTTGCCGTTCGGTTTTTCGGTGCTTGCCTCTGGCTGTAGCGGTACAACCAAACTGGGTCTGGAGGGGGTTGTACCGTGTACTCCCCTTAAGGGGGGAGTACACCGGTACAACCCATATCCCCTTGACCTGTACCGCTGTACCGTGGGTTGTACTGTCTTTGTGGTACAGGGTAATAGCGGACGGTTTTCCTGCCGTGGTCCCTTTCTTCTCTCTCTTCCCAGAGCCCGCCCCTGCCATCCTTGAGGAGTTGGACTACCCGGTTACGACCCATGCCCGATTTTTTGGAAGACTGCGTTTTGGGTTATGCCAGGCGTCTCAGTGATGATCACCACCAGCTTTTCACTGTCTAGATTCCGTTTCGTGAACTCTGGGCTGTCTGTTACCTCGAAACTGCCCTCTTCAAAGTTCGGGCGGATAGTGATGGGATGTGTCTCGCCGAATCGATTCTTGATGCACCGTAGGGTGATCAAACCACTTTCATCGGATAACTCTTGAAGGAAGGCGACATCTAACCTAAAAACAGCCGCGGCTGCTCGCTGGCTACTAGGACCCGATCTTCGGGTGTGTACGCACTGCGCAACTGTCTTTGTAGCTAAGCGGCCAAAGCAGACGGCCTGCAGCGTGGCCTGCAGCGATCGTCACCGGCTTGCCCGCTTCTGGGCCCTTAAACGCAGAAAGGATCGAGCCGAATGAGCGTCTTCAAGAAGACCGGCGTTTACCACTTTCGTTTTATGCACCGTGGCCGAGTGATTCGTAAAAGCACCAAACAAGGCGACAAGAGAACCGCTGAGCTGATGGAAGCCAAGGAGAAGACAGCGCTGGCTCTAGGTGATGCTGGTCTTCGAGAGAAGCCCAAGGCTCCGACGCTCGCGCAGTTCATCACGAACCGCCTCACTGCTTGGGTTGAGAATCAGAAGTCAACGACTGGGATCTGGTTCAAGTCTGGCATGCGGCCCTTGGCCGAGTACAAACCAATCGCGGGTTGCACTCTCGACGCGATCACCAGCGAGAAGATTGCAGACTACGCCGCCCATCGCCAAGGGGAAGGTCTTGCGGTTGGCAGCATAAATCGAGAGCTCCGGGTACTCCGGCGCTGTTTACGATTGGCGACGGAATGGGGAATCGTTGAAACCGCCCCCAAGGTGAAGATGGCCGGCGCTGAGATCCGGCGAGAGCGCGTGGTCGGCGATGAGGAATTTCGTAAATACCTCGCTTGCGCCATTCCATTGCTCACGCATGTTGCGACGCTGCTAAATGAGACCGGACTACGGCCTGAGGAGTGCCATCGTTTGGAATGGAGCGATATCGATCTCGGTGCTCGCGCCCTGCTGATCCGCCAGGGCAAGACGCCAGCCGCTCGCCGCCGTCTGCCGCTTACGCCCAACGCGCGTAATGTTCTGGAATCACGCTGGCAGGATGCCGGAGGGCCGGAGACGGGATTTGTGTTTCCTGCCCCTACCATGAGCGGACACATCGAGCACTGGAGGTTAAAAAAGCAGCACCGCAAGGCACTCGCGAAATCCGGTGTGCGGAACTTCCTGCTCTATTCATTGCGTCACACTTTCGCAACGAAGATTGCTCCGCGCGTGGATGCTTGGACGCTGTGTCGCATCATGGGCTGGGCTTCATTGAGCGTGGCTATGACCTACGTTCACGCTCAAGATGATCGCGTCCTGGCTGCGTTTTCCGGGCAGGAGGCAAAAGGTGGTCACGAATTCGGTCACACTGCCGATAAGCGCCTTGGGGTTGCTTCTGGTGAGGAGCTGCAAGCCGCTGAGGGATTAGAGGGTTACATGGTGAGCGCGGCAGGATTCGAACCTGCGACCCATGCCTTAAAAGGGCATTGCTCTACCAGCTGAGCTACGCGCCCACTTTCTTTCAATCTAACACATCGCGAAGAGATTAATGGACACCGAAAGCAGACTCGGCGGCAACGCTGGTGTCAGTTCTGGTGTCAGTTGCTTCCTGTAGCTGCCAACCCCCTGCCAACCGTTCCACAGCAGCCAGCTTGTGAGCCGGGGCGAGATGCGCGTATCGCACCGTCATTTGGATCGTCTTGTGCCCCATCAACTCCGCAACGGTGCGAAGATCAACACCCGCCATGATGAGACGACTGGCAAAGGTGTGCCGGAGGCAATACCACGTGAAGTTCGTGACACCTGCCCGGGACACCGAAGGCTCAAACCAGTGTTTGTACCCCTTCAACGCCTCCCCATGAATATTAACAAAAACCCGCCCTTCTCCACCGGAGCGCCCGAACAACTCCTGGAACGCCGCCAGACTGACAGAGTTCAACGGAATGTGCCGCGTGATCCCGTTCTTGCTCTTCGGAATCGTGACCAGCTTTCGTACAAGATCGACCCTGTCCCATGTCAACCCGTACTGCTCGCTTGGCCTCATGCCTGTGTGCAATGCGATGTCGAACTCCGGCATGTGACTGGGGCACACGGCTTGGATGACGGCCCGTAAACGCGACTCTTCATCTGCTCGCGGTTTGAGGTAATCCACTTCCGTTCTTGCCGGCGAGAACTGATTCAAGAAACGCACGCGCCCATTATCCTCACGTTTGCGCTTGAGCAGCCGCGCCGGATTCGTGATCGCTTTGCCGTTCTCGATCGCCAATCTGTAAGTGAGGGACAGGGTGGACCTGTATCGGCCGTAGGTGCCCGGCTCCCACTCCTGCTCACCGAACCAGCGTCGTAAATCCTCGATCGGAACTTCGGCGGAGTAACTCCCAAATGCCTTTTTTAGACGGCCAATGCGGTACTCATCGAACTGGTACCCCTGATTATTAGAATGGCAGTATTCCACGGCATCATCTGCGATTTCGGTGAACAGAACGGCCCGATTCCGAAGTGTCTCTGGCAGCTTTTGCCCTGGAGTACTTCGGTTTTCCGCTTATGGTACAGCTTGAGGGCTGCGCTTTTCGGGCCGACTTTCTCTCGCCGAATACGTCCAGAGGCATCTGCATATCGAATCCAGTAGACATCAGAGCCCGGCATTTTCTCGTAAACGCCCCGAGTTTTCTTCATGGCTTCTTCTCCTCCTTGTGCGGTCTGCCACCGAGCTTGGCCCATTTGCTGAGGGTTTCGCTGTTGTGTTTCGCTGCGCGAGCTTTTCCGCCTTTGCTGCCGATTCGAGCAAGGAAGTCACGGATGACCTTATCTTTCTTCATAACTTAGCAGCTAAGTTATGATAAGATGGGCTTGGTGTCAAGTCTTTCGAGCCGATCTTTTTACCTGGACTCCCCCAACCTGGCAAAACGCTGCGGAAATGTCTTCGAGAGTCTTAAGCACTACTGCTGCGTTATGGACTTTGCTTTTGCGCTCGCAGGACAATCAGCTACTTAGAGATGGGTAACAAAGCAGCGTTGAACATTTGACAACGCGGCGTTGCACGGCGAAAATATAGACGCTGGCACCTGGTAGGGTGCGCGGTGACACAGAGGTTCCTACGAGCGAGAATGTGACGCCTCTGGGAACTTCAACCGTTGAAGCAGTTCGACGGGAGCAGTAACGTCGGCAAGAGAAGCGGCGATCCGTAAAACTCACGAGGTCGCTTTTTGCCACAGCAAAGCTTCGAATCACTGCAAAGCTTGGCTACTGGGGTAGCCGCCAATACCTTAGAGTCCCTCAAGCTTCTCTTCAGTCAGAAGCAATCCGCCTGCATCTTGGGCGTAAGTTTGCGCACTCTCCAAAACTTGATCGCTTCAAATCAGATACCTGTGCGCCGTATTGGGCGCAGGGTGCTGATCCATCGTAAGGCTTTGGAAGCCTTCGCCCGTCGCGACCATCCCCAGATCGAAAGAGGGGGTGAGTGATGCCGAACCGGCATCTGCCCGCAAGCGTGGAAGCCGAGCGCTCCATTCTCGGCGCAATTCTCCTCGATAATCGGACCCTCAACGAGGCCGCGGGAAGGCTACAAAGAGACGAGTTTTCGTTGGATTCTCACCGCCGAATCTACTCGCGCATGCTGAAGCTAGCCGAATCCGCACAGCCCATTGATCTGACCATGCTCATCGAAGAACTCGATCGCCACAAAGAACTGCAAACAGTCGGCGATGTGGGTTACGTCTCCGGGCTGCTGGACGGGGTTCCCGACCGGCCCAGCATTAGAGCATTACATCAATATCGTTAAAGACAAGGCTTTGCTGCGCAATTTGATTTGCCAAGCCGAGGGAGCCATCAAAGCTGCCTACGAAGGCCATGCGACCGGCGAGCAAGTGCTCACCGGTAGCGAGACCGCGATTCGCGGCCTCGCGGACAGCATGCCCTGGGGGCGACGTCGGGTCGTATTCGCACTTGGGAACAAATTCCGACGCTGAAACTCCTCCCATCCGCAAATGTGTCGTGGGTGGTGGAGGGCATAATCCCTGTTGGCAGCATCGTACTCTGGGCGGGTGAGAGCGGCTCTTATAAAACCTGGCTCTCGCTTTGGCTAGCCAAAGCCGTGCAAGAGGGCAGCGATTTCCTGGGTCGGAAAACGGTTCGGAGACCCGTATTGTACTTGGATCGCGAAAACCCATCAGCTTTGATTCACGAGCGTTGTTGAATCTTAGGAATTTGCTCCTCAGAGGACCTACGTTTTTGGGGTGGCTGGGAAAAAGACCCCCCACCGACGATTGGCGACCGTAGACTTCTTGAGATAGCGCGGAGGATCCAGCCGGTCATGATTGTGGATTCCTTCATTCGATTTCACGCTGCTGATGAAAATTCAGCGACGGAGATGGGTCGAGTCATGACAGACCTTCGCCTCTGGCGAATGCAGGGGCTACGGTCGTTCTGCAGCACCACAAGCCAAAGGCTGAAGGCACGCAATATCGGGGGAGTAGTGACATCAAGGCTGGTGTGGACGTGGCGTTTGCCGTGGCACATGAACGTGAGTCTGGGAACGTGACTGTCCAATGTTTCAAGAACCGCTTCGGGGATGAACCTTCAATCACGGTCAAGCCGCAGTTCGAGACTGGCGCAGGTTTCGAGGTCACGCAGGATCCAGCGTTGCAACGGCAACACGAAGAAGAGCGGGTGCTCCTTAGCATTATTGAGGAGCGCCCAGGTGTAAGTCAGAGTCAAATTGTGCAGCAAGCCGGATTACCTCAATCCTGAAAACGGGGGTCGGAGTGCTTTGGCGAGTCGAGCAGGGCCAGCGAGGCCGCCTAGGCTACCACCTGCTTAATTCGGATCCGAGCTCTTCAGCTTTTCAAGCCTATAGTACTGAAAAACTGAAAAGCTCAACAGAGCAGTTGCATATCATTGAAGGTGAAGTATGAGTGCTGTCGAGGTTGTCGAGGCCATCCTGGCAGCAGGCGGTGTGTTGGCGCTTAATGGGAACCGGATTCACTATCAGATCCCGGCGCAGGCCGCTGCCTTGTTGGATGAATTACGATGCCACAGAGCCGATGTCCTGCATCTCTTGCGGCAACGTAAGCAGCGGAAGGCTTTCGCCCATTTGTTGCCGTTCCTGGGAAAGCGTGTTTGGAGTCCGGCCGGGCCTGGAAAGCTGCTGGTGGTTAAAGACTACGTCACCGTTGGCCTTGAGGATGGCACAGGATGCGCTGGTACGACCCCACGGCGGTCGTCCCGTATGCCTGAGGGTAATACCCCTCTACCTAGGTAGTGAGAGCTATGGCTAACAAATGTCAGTTTCGTAAGAAGGACGGTAAACGAAGGCTAGAAGCCGTGTCGGCCCCCGTTTCGACTGCGGCGTCGCCATGGTCCAAGCGGGAGCAAACAGTCTTGAGCCAGAGCCCCATCCAACGGGTGTCAGTACATACTGCTCTCCTTTGACGGTGTAGGTTACGGGAATCGACTCGATCGCAGAACCGGTCTGGATGGACCAAACCTTCTTGCCGCTATCGGCAGCATAGGCTGCAAACTCGCCCGTGCCCTGACCCTGAAAAACCAGATTGCCTGCTGTGGAGAGAATACCGCCGTTAGTCGGGATCGGTTCTTCCGCAGACCATCGGGTGGATTGGTTTACCGGGTCCCATGCGATCAGCCGTCCCACGGTTGCCTTCATCCATTCTCCGGTTTCAACTGCGGCATACGATTTGGGACGCCGATCTGTGGTTGGAACATACACCAGCCCGGTCCCAGGGTTATAGCTCATGGGCCACCAGTTGTGAACCGTCCATTGCTTTCCGCCGCCCTGAGATACCGGAAATTCCACGGGGCGGCCGGTCTTGAGATTGTAGGAAGAGGCCCAGGCGACTTTGACCAGGGGCTTTGCCGAGAGCAGCTTGCCCGTTTTTGCATCCAGCACATAGAAGAAGCCGTTCTTAGGGACGGTCACGGCGACATGCCGCTTTTCGCCGTCAATCATAAGATCGGCCATGAGGATGTGATTGTTTTCCGTTTGTAGTCCCGGAGCGCTGGTCTGAAAATGCCACGCGTACTCGCCGGTCGCGGCGTGCACCGCGATGATGCAACCTGCGAATAGCTTGCCCCCGCTCACCTTGATGGATGACAACTCGCCGTAATCTACGCCTGCGCCAGCTGTACCGAAGATCACAAGGTCGGTCGTTGGGTCATAGGTAATTGCATTCCAGACATCCCCGCCACCGATCTTCCATGAATCCTTGCCCGACCAAGTTTTCGCAGCCATCTCGAGTGCTTTGGTCTCAAAGCCCTTGCCGGGATCGCCGGGCACGGTCCAGAACCGCCATACTTCCTTGCCCGTCTCCGCATCGAAGGCCACCAGAGATCCCCGCACTCCGTCGTCGGAACCGTTATAACCTATGAACACTTTCCCTTTGGCGACGTGTGGCGCTCCGGTAATTC
>QIAR01000131.1 GCA_003225595.1 Acidobacteriota bacterium
CTTCGCCTAACAGAACGGCGGGCGGCTCGCCGGAGCGTCCGGCGGGATACTGCTGCTCGCCGCAGTGGATTAATCCGTTAAGAAATGTACCGGTGGTGATGATGACAGCACCGGCGCGGACAGTGCGACCATCACGGAGGCGGAGGCCGCGGACGAGATTTCGTGAATTCTCACTTCTCAGTTCTCGACTCTCAGTAGTAGCCGAGCTTTGCTCGGCCGGACAGCCGGGGGCGGCTGTTCCCACGACACCCGCGGGATCCTCGACAATCAGGTCGGCCACCTCAGCTTGTTTGATCTTGAGATTTGCCTGCGACTCGAGGACTTCGCGCATCTTGAGGCGGTAGGCTTGCTTATCGCATTGCGCACGGGGGGACCAAACAGCCGGACCGCGCGAGGTGTTGAGCAGGCGGAACTGGATGCCGACCGCATCGGTGACTTCGCCCATAATGCCTCCGAGGGCGTCCACTTCGCGGACCAGATGTCCCTTGGCAATACCGCCCACTGCGGGATTGCAGGACATTTGCGCGATGAGATCGACGTTCAGCGTGAAGAGGGCGGTTTTCAGGCCCATGCGCGCGGCAGCCATGGCGGCCTCGCAACCGGCGTGACCGGCGCCCACCACCACAACGTCGAATTGTTCGGTGAACCGCTGCATTTCGTCCGGGATCTCACCAGCCTGGCAGCAGGCCGGGATCGAAGCGTAGTCTCCTATTCTAGCAATTTGGGTGAAAGGATTACCGAATAGACCGCGCAGGATTTCGCGGCGAATATCACCAGTCCGAGCCCAAATTGGTTCAAATCAGAAGCTGGGGATCGCCTGGGTTCTGCTCTGTCTGGCACTCGCGGCGCACGTGACCGACGAAGCGCTTACCGGCTTCCTTTCTGTTTACAATCCCACCGTTCTGGCCCTGCAGGCAAAGTTAGGTTTTTGGCCGATGCCAACGTTTGAATTCCGTGGGTGGCTCACGGGATTGATCGTGGCGGTGCTTCTGCTGCTGGCGCTGTCGCCCTTTGTGTTTCGAGGAGCGCGGTGGATCCGGCCGCTGTTTTTATTTTTTCGCGGTACTCACGATCGCCAACGGACTGGGACACAGCGCGGGAACCATCCTGGGACACAGCGTAAGTTCGATTCACTTCGCACGGCCCATGCCGGGATTTTATTCATCGCCTCTTTTGCTAACTGCCTCTATTTATGCGCTGGTGCAGCTGCGCCGAACGCGGCATAACACAGCCGAATCGCGTTGAACACGGATGGCGCGAGCAGCGGTGCCTGGGGAAGCCTTCACAAGGATACTTTCGACTGCGCTCAGGACAGGCTCCTGAACGCGAAATGTGAAGCCTGTGATTCGGTAGAATCATAGGCTCTTTCTTTCTTTAACAGGACAACGCACTATGGCGAAAACGATTCCACTCGGGGCACGGGGCGAAGCAGAGCAGATAGTTGAATTCCAGCATACGCTGACCGCGCATCATCCCACGTTGCCCCCGGTATATTCCACGCCGGACATGATCCGGCTGATGGAGACCGCCGCGTTCAACGCGCTGCAGCCCTACTGCCAGGACGATGAGATCACGGTCGGTACATCGATTCGCGTCGAGCACCGGGCGGCCAGCGGGATTGGGGCGCGGATCAAGGCGGAAGCGGTGCTGGAGTCCTTCGATGGCAAGTTTTATACAGTGCGAGTGACGGCACGAGATGATGCGCAGGAAATCGGGCGAGGAACCGTGGGGCGAGCCGTAGTGAGCGTCGGGAAGTTTCTGGAGAGGATGAAGAAGATTAGCTAGTCGCATAGGCCGAAAAAGGTGCCGAACATTGATTGCAGTTGAAGAGCACAAAGCGAAGGCGGACGCCTTTCGGGCCATGCATCACGGCCCCAAGATTCTGCTGCTTCCGAATGCGTGGGACGTGGCTAGTGCGCGGATTTTCGAAGAAGCGGGCTTTGGCGCGATTGCGACGACGAGCGCTGGGGTGGCGTTTACGCTCGGGTATCCCGATGGGGAGCGCATTTCGCGCTCAGAGATGCTGGCTCGAGTGGCACTAATCGCTCGCGAAGTCAAGGTTCCAGTAACTGCGGACGCGGAGGCAGGTTATGGCAATCGTCCCGAGGATGCGGCGCAAACCGCATTAAAAGTGATCGAAGCGGGCGCAGCCGGAATGAACCTGGAAGATGGAACGGATGATCCGTCGCGTTCGTTGTTAGATCTGACGCTGCAACTGGAAAAACTGCGCGCAGTGCGAGAGGCCGCACTAACCAAAGATGTGCCGCTGGTACTGAATGCGCGCACAGATGTTTACCTATTGCAAGTGGGCGCGCCGGGGGAGCGCTACGACCAGGCCCTGCGGAGATTGCTGGCATTTCGTGATGCGGGTGCCGACTGCGTGTTTGTCCCCGGGCTACGCGATGCGGAGACAATCGCGCGGCTGGTGCGAGATGTGCAGTGTCCGTTGAATATTTTGGCGGGACCGGGATTCCCCTCGGTGCCTGAACTGGAAAAATTAGGCGTGGCACGGGTCAGCCTGGGATCGGGTCCGATGCGGGCGACGCTAGGGCTGTTGAAGAGGATGGCGGAAGAGTTGAAGACGGCAGGAACTTACAAGACGATGGAAGGCGGTCCCTCTCATGCGGATGTAAACCGATTGCTGAGCTGAGTCGTGGTGAGAATTGGGGTCATTTCGGATACGCATGGCTTGCTGCGGGTGGAAGCCCTGAAGGCGCTCGGCGGGTCGGATTACATCATCCATGCGGGGGACATCGGGGCGCCGGAAATCCTGGAAAAACTAGGGGCGATTGCCCCGGTAACGGCGGTGCGCGGGAACGTGGATAGCGCGGCATGGGCGAAGAAGCCGCCGGTCACCGACCTGGTCGACATGGGCGGCGTTTCGATTTACGTGCTTCACAATCTGCAAGAGCTGAATCTCACGCCAGAGGTGGTAGGATTTCGAGTGGTCGTCTCGGGACACAGCCATATGCCGATGCAGAAAACGCAAAACGGAGTCCTGTATTTCAATCCAGGGAGCGCGGGGCCGCGGAGATTCAAGTTGCCGGTCAGCGTGGGGCGGTTGCTGGTACGGGACGGGCGAGTTGAAGGCGAGATCGTTGAACTGAGGGTCTAGGATCAAGCTGCGATCCCAAACCCTCCTCACCGCTGCGGGACAACCCAGAACCCAGCGACAAACTCATCGACTTGGAGTTTGGGCTCAGCTCAGGGTCTTGCACCAGACTGTTAAGTTCACGGGTGCTGCTCAACCAATCCGGCCTGCTGCTCGCACTGTCCAAGATCCTTTTTTACGGACTTCACCTCTAGCTCGTCTATACCGGTCTCGTTCTTAAGCTTTTTCCCTATGACGGAAAGGTGTTCCCCAGCCGTCATCTGAGCACCCGCAAGCTGATACGTATGCTTGTCTTTGTCCGTGGTTAAGGTCTTGCCGTCCGGTCCTATGCAGCCGATGACCTGCCTGTGATGGTGAAGTGCCAGGTATAGGATCGTCGCCCCGGCTCCAGCCCCGGCTACTGCCCCGATCACTGCGCCATGGCCGTAACTGTGCGACGTCGACGAGTACCCACCGGTACCTGTCGTGCCCCCTCCCATGCCTCCACCGCCTCCATACTGGGCTAGAGCGCAACCGCACGCGGTCAGACTGACCAGTAATATGCGAATTGACTTGCAGAGTTGTGTCTTAAACATACCGGTCCTCCTACAGGCTGATGTTTTCGCTTGGGGTCCGTAATCAGAATTTTAAAAATAAGGCATAAGAATCGACGCTTTTGTCACCAGGAGGTAAAATTCTCGTCATGATTTGCGGCAATAACCTCACCGGTTTTCTAATCACGAACCGCTAACATTCGGCGCCGCTCAGGGGCAGGCCCTGGATCAGGAACTTCAATCGACCTTTCTTTTACAATCTCAACCAGTGTCGATCCAATTTCAGGTCGAGGCGACCAGCGGTAATGGGCGCGTCGCAAAACTGATTTCGCCCCATGGTGTCGTCGAGACTCCGGTATTCATGCCGGTGGGGACGCTGGCTTCCGTGAAAGGTGTACCGCAGGAAATCTTGGAAGAACTCGGAGTAGAAATCCTGCTGGGGAACACGTACCACCTCTACTTGAGGCCTGGGGTAGAGACGGTGCGGCGACTGGGCGGACTGCATCGATTCATGGCGTGGCCGCGAGCGCTTCTGACCGACTCCGGCGGGTTCCAAGTCTTCAGCCTCAATGATCTCCGCACGGTGAGTGAAGAAGGTGTGGCGTTCCGCTCGCATCTGGATGGGTCATCGCATTTCTTCAGCCCCGAGAGCGCAATAGCGGCACAAATAGGGCTGGGGGCGGACATCATCATGGCGTTTGACGAATGCACGGAATATCCGGCAGAGCAGGAACGAGTGCGGAGGTCCATGGAATTGACGCTGCGGTGGGCGGAGAGGAGCAAAAAGTATTTTGACGAGCATAAGGATGAGGTGCCGTGGGAGCACGCGTCAGAGAAGAGCACTCAGCACTCAGCACTTAGCATTCAGCCAGTTGAGGTACCGTGTACTGAGTTGCCAGAGGAAATAGCCCGGCTGATTGACGGACACCCGGGGGCAGGTGTCGCCATGTGGTCACTACAGGACAAAGCGCCCCTGACCACATCCGAAGGCACCCAAGCTCTGTTCGGCATCGTGCAGGGAGGAATGGATCATCCCGAGATAAGAAGAGAATCGGCAGAAAGAACCATTGAGATTGGGTTCTCTGGGTACGCCATTGGCGGGTTGAGTGTCGGTGAGCCGAGGGCGCTCACGCGAGAGACTGTTGAGGCAACGATCGCGCATCTTCCAGAGGACAAGCCGCGATACCTGATGGGTGTGGGTACCCCACAAGAGATTATCGAGTACGCTTACTTGGGCATTGACATGATGGACTGCGTGCTGCCCACGCGAGCCGCGCGCCACGGGCTGTTGTTCACTTCCAAGGGAAGAATTTCCATCAAGCAGGCGCGCTATGCCAATGATGAACTGCCTCTCGATTCCAATTGTGGCTGTCGCGTTTGCCGCCGGTATTCACGAGCATACCTTCGCCATTTATACGCATCGAATGAAGTATTGGCGCAAGTGTTGAATACTGTCCACAACCTGAGCTTCTACCTTGACACCATGCGGGCGGTACGGCATTCTATTCGACTTGGGGAAAGGGTCCCGTCTGTTTCTGCTGACTGGTCCCAACCGAAACCGTAGCTCGGTGTCCCCGGTTCATGCCTCAAGTTGAAGGAACACCCGGCCCTACAGAGAAGAGAATTCCCGGCAAGGCGGCCTAAGGATAACAACTTGTTCTGATTTGTTCCGCATGTTCTCATGAGCATCTATTTGCCAAGAGAGGTGGGCAATTTGGCAGGTTTGGCGTTGTTCCAGTCCTCCGGAGGGCTGGGGTGGGTAGGGCTTGCGCCGCTCATCTTTATTTTTGCGATCTTCTATTTTCTGTTAATCATGCCTCAGCAGAGGCGGCAAAAGAAGTGGCAGCAGATGTTGAGCCAGTTGAAAACGGGGGACAAGGTGGTTACCAGCGGTGGCCTGCGCGGGACGATCATCGCACTGAAGGATGACTACGTGCATTTGCGAGTGCCACCGGATAATTTGAGGGTTGAAGTCAGCCGGGCGTCAGTAGTTTCAGTGTCAACCGAAGAACCGAGCAAGTAGTGTTCGTAGTGCGCACCGAGCTTGAGCCGCAGAGGACGCAAAGGACTCGCGGAGAACGCAGAGAAGCTAACGATGACAAAATTCCCTTCTCTCAGCCCACGAGACGCCGGTAGTTACGGAAATCGCCAGATGAGGGCGCCGCAGCCCCAGCATGACGACACGAAGTACTGAAGTACTTATGAACAAGAATCTAGGTTGGAAGTTAGCACTTATTATCGGTACGCTGCTCTTTTTCCTGTTTGGGATCGTGGGCGTTCCGAACAACTGGTCAGGCCACGGATTGCTCGCGGCTATCCAGCAGCGGATACACCTCGGCCTCGACCTGAAAGGCGGAACGCACCTGATTTTGCAGGTTCAGGTGAACGATGCTGTTAAGGTCGATTCGGATAACGCGATTGAGCGTCTGAAGCAAGACCTGCGGACCCATAAGATCAACTACACAGAAATCACCCAGCCCGATCCGGCCAACAATCCTGACAAGATCGTGCTCAAAGGCGTGCCGCCGGAGTCCAGTTCCGACCTGCGATCGATCGTGAGCGAGCGGCTGCCGGAGTATAACCTGGCTTCCGGCGCAGAGAACTCCTGGACCATAAGCATGAAGCCGCAGGCGCTCGCGGAGTTAAAGAACCGTGCCGTGAGCCAGGCGATCGAGACTATTCGCAACCGGATTGACCAATTGGGCGTGACTGAGCCGGTGATCCAAGAGCACGGACTAGGCCAGTATCAGATCCTGGTGCAATTGCCTGGTGTGGACGATCCGGCGCGCGTAAAGGAAATCATGCAGTCCACCGCCATGCTGGAAATCCGGCAGGCGCTGGGCGGTCCTTACTCGAGCGAGCAGCAAGCTCTGCAAGAACACAATGGAGTTCTGCCGCCCGATGCAGTGCTGATGAAAGGCAAGAGCATTGGTGAGCGCGACGCCGAAACGGGCGGGGAAACCTGGTACTTGATCTCCCGGTCTTCAGCGGTAACTGGACGAGACCTGCGCACCGCGGAGGCGGGCCGGGATGAGAACGGGCAACCGGACGTGCGGTTCACGCTTACGGGAGAAGGCGGGCGGCGGTTCTACGCGTTTACCTCCGCTCATGTGGGCGAGGATCTGGCCGTGGTGCTCGACAACAAGGTGCAGGAAAAGGCGGTCATTAAAGAGCCGATTCGTGATACCGGCGTGATCAACGGCCGCTTCACGGAGCAGCAGGCGAAGGATCTGGCCATGATCCTGCGCTCGGGAGCCCTGCCCGCTGGGATTAAGTACCTGGAAGAGCGTACGGTGGGACCGTCGCTGGGCACGGACTCGATCCGCGCCGGCGTACGCGCGGCAGTGGTGGGCATGCTGGCGGTGCTCATTTTCATGCTCGCGTACTATCGCGGGGCGGGCATCAACGCCGACGTGGCGCTGATCTTGAATTTGATCATCCTGCTCGGATTCCTGGGATTCAGCGGAGCCACCCTGACGCTGCCGGGAATTGCGGGAGTAATTCTGACGGTTGGCATGGGCGTGGACTCGAACGTACTGATTTTTGAGCGTATCCGCGAGGAGTTGCGCAACGGGAAAACGCCACCATCAGCGGTGGATCAAGGCTTCAGTCATGCCTGGATCACGATCGTGGATACGCACGTTACGACGATTATTTCGGCGTTCATTCTATTCATATTCGGCACGGGTCCAGTTCGCGGCTTTGCGGTGACGTTGACTTTTGGTCTCCTCGCCAACCTTTTCACGGCGGTGTTTGTGTCGAGAGTGATCTTTGATTACGTGCTCAGCAGAAAGCAGAGGGGCGAGGCCCTGAGTATTGGCTAAGCGAGCCCGAACCGCAGAGGTCACAAAGGATTCGCGAAGGCCGCTGAGAATGGACAGCCGGGGTTGGCTGTCACTCGTGGCAGAAATGACCGTTATCAGTTAATAATCATAAGGGGCTGAAAGCAGCGTGGAATTTTTTCGAAACCCAAACATAGATTTTCTTGGGAAAAAGTGGTATTTTCTCGCCTTTTCGTTGGTGTTCAGCGTGGCGGGTGTACTTTCCATGCTGTTCTGGCGTGGGATCCCATTGGGCGTAGACTTTAGAGGGGGCACGCTGGTCTATGTGAAATTTTCGCATCCGCCGGACGATAATGCAGTTCGCGCGGCGATGGACCGCGCCGGATTACATAATGCCCGCATCCAGCGCTATGGACCAGCTGCTAACAATGAAGTGCTGATCGATTTGGCCTTGCAGGAAACGAGCGAGCAGGCGCTCGATCAGGGCAAGACGAAGATCATTAACGCGCTCGAGAGCAATGCCCCTCCCGGCAAGCAGGACCTGAATAACGCGAGCTCTTTGACAATTACCAATTACCTGCTGGAGAAGGATCCGCAGCATCTGGGCACGGACGCCAACCAGCGCTATACGGCTGAGGCCCAAGCCGTGGTCAGTTATCGTGACAAGACCAAAGGCGGCGTTCTGGGATCGTTTGACGAATTGAAAGGTGCAGTGGATCCGGCGGTGGTCGCGTCGCTGCGAGAGGGGTTTTTCCTCTCCGACTTCGGCGTGCGAAACGTGGAGATCGTTGGCCCTCAGGTTGGAAAGCAGTTGCAGACGCAGGCCGAATTGGCCGTCCTCTACTCGCTAGCCGGAATGTTGGTTTACCTGTGGTTCCGGTTCGAGTGGATCTACGGTGTTGCTGCCGTTATTACGGTCTTTCACGACACACTGATCACCGTGGGGGTGTTCTCGCTGAGTAACAAGCCGATCTCGCTGACGGTGATCGCGGCGATTCTGACGCTGGTCGGGTACTCGAACAACGACACCATTGTCGTCTTCGACCGTATCCGAGAAAACATCAAACTGCTACGGCGGGAGCGGCTGGCTGATATCGTCAACCGGAGTATTAACCAGACACTAAGCCGAACCATTCTTACGGCAGGGTTGACGTTCCTGACAGTTTTAGCCCTGTATCTTTTTGGCGGCGAAGTGCTGCATGGGTTCTCCTTCGCACTCGTAATTGGCATCTTAATCGGAACTTATTCTTCGATTGCGATCGCGGCCCCGATTCTGGTGGCTTACCAGGACTGGCGGCAGGGCCAAGGCAAGAAACCGACAGCTATGCCAGTGGAACCGGCAAAGCGGGAGCGGGTAAAGGCGAAGGCGAAAGTCTGAGAGTAGCCAACTGCAGTCGCCCGGCACCTCTGGGCGGTTTCCGACGATATCGGGCCGGTGCCGAATGTAACTCGGTGCATTTACATGAACTTAAGCGGAGGAACGCAACCCCGTACTGTGAGTTGGACTTAGGCATTGCGAATTGTGAAAGCTGGGAGCATGGAACGGGCGGTCGGTGTCTAAAGGTAGGAAGGGTCTGTTTTAGGGAGAAACTTTATGTTCGAAGATAGCCTAATCGAATCGGGCGGCAGGCTGAAGACCAAGCGAGGGGCGACAACGGCTGTGTCCTTCATTTTCCAGGTGATCTTGATCGGTCTTCTGGTTCTCGTCCCCCTGATCTTCACCGAAGCGCTGCCCAAACAGCAGTTGATGACGTTCCTGGTGGCGCCGCCACCGCCACCGCCACCGCCACCGCCACCGGCAGCCGTGCCGATCAAAACGGTGAAGGTGGTTCAAACCGACATAATAAACGGGCAGTTGCGTACCCCCACGAAGATTCCAGAAAAAGTACAGATGGTTAAGGAAGAGGAGGCACCACCACCAGCAATGACTGCGGGTGTAGTGGGTGGTGTGCCCGGCGGCGTGCCCGGCGGCCAGATGGGGGGTGTGATTGGCGGCATCATCAGCTCGACCCCGGTAGCGGTACCAAAAGCGGCCACGCCACAGCGTGTCCGGGTATCTCAAGGCGTGTCCCAGGGTCTTCTGATCAGGAAGGTTCAGCCCGCCTATCCTCCCCTAGCACGACAAGCACGCATCCAAGGATAAGTGGTGTTGCAGGCCGAGATCAGCAAGGATGGCAGCATCGAAAACCTACGGCTCATCAGTGGGCATCCGATGCTGGCACCGGCTGCCATTGAAGCGGTGAAGCAGTGGCGGTACAAGCCGTACCTGTTGAACGGTGAACCAGTCGCTGTGGAGACCACTGTGCAAGTTAACTTCACCCTGGCGGGCGGCTAGATCAAGAGAGGAAGCAGTTCGCAGGATGCGGACCTCTGCAATCTACGAACCGCGACCCTGCAAGCTGACTCCGTTGTTGGCGGCTGCCCTCTCCTTTCCGCCTT
Source organism: Acidobacteriota bacterium (assembly GCA_003225595.1). Lineage (GTDB taxonomy): Bacteria > Acidobacteriota > Terriglobia > Terriglobales > Acidobacteriaceae > Gp1-AA124. Next base: position 9,867 of record QIAR01000131.1, read on the forward strand.
CGTTGAGGTGGGGTGGGAGCAGCGTCAAAGTGCAGGTCAGAGTGGAGGGCGAGCCCGAGCTGCTCAGCGCGTCCAGTACTTTAGGAAGATTGGGATACCAGGCGGCGAGAGTTTCAAAACGAAGAGTTTCACGGCGACAGATCAGCACTAACAACAAGTAGGAGGAAAAAGCAACTTATGTTTGCAACCTTAGCAACACTAACCCTGACCAATATGTCCACCATGACTGCCTGGATCTTCCAGGAGCCGGTGGCGTGGGACCCGCTTTCGCTATGGCATCAGATGGGATACGTGGCGAAAGGCGTGGTCGTCATTCTGTTCGTCATGTCCGGTTGGTCAATCGGTGTGATGATTGATCGCTGGATGGCATTCAACGCGGCGAGAAAGCAGTCGCGGACGTTCGCCCCGGCCGTGGCTGGAGCATTGCGCGACGGCAAGATCGACGAGGCCATCAAGGTGGCTGAACGCAACAAGAAGAGCCACCTGGCTAAGGTGGTTACGGCCGGTCTGATGGAGTTCAAAGCCCATCAGGACAGCCCTGGCGACATCCCCGGCGAGACTATTGAAGCCTCGAAACGCGCTCTAGAGCGCACGGAAGCTATCGTCCATGCCGAGTTGAAGCGTGGACTCGGTGGCTTGGCAACCATCGGCTCGACTGCTCCGTTCGTCGGACTGTTCGGAACCGTGATGGGCATTCTGAACGCATTTAAGGGCATTTCCGAGCAGAAGGCCACCGGTTTAGGCGCGGTGGCCGGCGGTATCGCGGAAGCGCTGGTGACTACCGCCATCGGACTATTGGTGGCAATTCCGGCCGTGATGATGTTCAATTACCTGACCGGTCGCGTGGAAGCGTTCGACGTTGAGATGGACAACTCGTCCAGTGAATTGGTCGACTACTTTCTAAAGCGGCGGGGAATGCGCCGGTCCTAAACCTGGAAGGGGTAGGCTCGTACTTGAGTTGCGGCGCGGCGCGGGGAAAAGCCCTGGCGCCGGGAACCTGATCGGGACGAGACCAATCCTGCAGGTGAAACAGCAGGGTCGCAGGAGAACAACCTATGGCATTAGCAAAGAGAGATGAGGGATCCAAGGTCACCTCCGACATCAACGTCACCCCCATGGTGGATGTGATGCTGGTGCTGCTGATCATCTTCATGGTGATCACGCCCATGCTGCAGAAGGGCGTGAGCGTGGACCTGGCAAAAGTAAATAACCCGGCGCAGATGCCGGACGCGGACAAGGAAGACGCCCTGATAGTGGCCATCATGCGGGACGGGAAAGTCTTCTTCGGCAACGACCAGATTGCCCCCGATCAACTGACATCGAAGGTCAAGGACCGCCTGGCGAACCGCACAGACAAGCGCGTGTTCATCCGGGCTGACGCCCGGGCCAAATATGGATCAGTGGTCGACGTTGTTGACAATGTCCGCGCCGCCGGCGTAGACGATTTGGGCCTGCTCACCGAGCAGAGGAAGCAGAACGCTCCAAGTGCCCCGCCCGCGGCGACAGGAACCGCGCCGAGCGGCGGGCAATAATAGAGGAGATCGATTATGTCAATGGCAGTCGGCCCGGGCGGGGGTCAAAACGCTAATATCAACGTCACACCGCTCATCGATGTACTCTTGGTGCTGCTTATCATCTTCATGGTTATTACACCACTCACGCCGAAAGGCTTGGATGCGTTAGTGCCGCAGCCACCACCGCCAAACCAGCCCAAGACCAACACACCGGACCGCACCATCGTGGTACAGCTCATAGACCGAGGAGCAGGTCAGGAACCAGGCCTCAAGATCAACCAGGAAGACGCGACCTGGGACAATCTTGAGGGACGGCTGACCGACATTTTCAAGATGCGCGCGGAGAAAGTCATGTTCGTAAAGGGGGACAGCAATGTTCCGTTTGCGGACGTGGCCAATGTGATTGACATTGCGCATGCCGCGGGTGTAGACAAGGTCGGTCTTATCACGGCAAAGATCGAGGCGGGTGGATAGGCTGAAGACATAGGCCGGAGACCGGGAAGCGCGGGTGAAGAACGTGCCTCCTCACCGTTCGAATTAATCCCGAACAAGAGCCGAGCTTGACTCGGCTGGGACGGGGGAGAGCCCGTTCACAAAAAGGGGGAAAGATCCTGAGAATTTCTGGCAAGGGGGACTTATAACGCAATGAACAAAATCGCAAGAGCCACGGCACTTGTGGCGGTTGCACTGACGCTATTTTCCGCTGCGGGCTGCAATAAGCTGAGGGCGCGTGACCATCTCAACAAGGGCGTGCAGTCGTACAAGAATGCCAAATACGAAGAGGCCATCGCCCACTTCCAGCGGGCGGTGTCGCTTGACCCGGGACTACTGAACGCGCGCCTGTACCTGGCCACGGCCTTCGCCCAGCAGTACATTCCCGGCGCCGACACTGAAGACAACAACCGCATGGCGCAGCAGGCAATTGATCAGTACAAGGAGGTTCTGGAGAGGGATCACAAGAACATCAACAGTGTCAAAGGCATTGCATACCTGTATCTGCAGATGAAGAAGTTCGACGAGGCCAAGCAGTTTTACCGCAAGGCGACAGAACTCGATCCTAACGATCCGGAGCCGTACTACTCGGTGGCGGTCATAGACTGGACTCAGAGTTACCAGCCACGTATGGAAGAACGCGCCAAGCTTGGCTTGAAGCCGGAAGAGCCGTTGAAAGATAAGAAGGTCTGCGCGAGTTTGAAACAGAGGAACTCTCCGTACATTCAGGATGGCATCGACGACCTGAACAAAGCGTTACAATTGCGGCCGGACTATGATGATGCCATGGCGTACATGAACCTGCTGTATCGAGAGAAGGCGGACTTGGAGTGCGATAATCCGGCCGCTCGCGCAGCAGACCTGAAGACTGCTGATGAGTGGGTGGATAAAACCATGGCCACTAAGAAGGCGAGAGCAGAGAAGCAACCCGGGGCTCAAGGCATCACGATGCAACCCAATCAGTAGAATTCTCGCTTCTCAGACCTGAAGGCTGGTTCCGTGACTGCGGAGGAAGTTCTTTCTTGGTTGGTCGGTGGAAGAATGCTGCAGTTGGCATTCCAATCGTTGTGACACCAGATTAGCCCCACACCCGCATGCTCTTCACCCCCATAGACAATTACTGCTTGCTGTAGAGGCGGACTTCCACCCAGGGAAATGTTTCCCTGTCGAGGTGAGGATAGGACTGGCCGAACAGGCTATCGATCAGCGCAGTGGTGGGATCAGGACCCTCGTTCCGAGCCTCGTTATTTTTCAGCACAATCCACACACGGCCATACTCGGAGGGCACGGTCCGCAGAAATTCAGCAGCCGGCTTTCCCATGAAATCGCGATAATGAAAACGGTTGCTGTGCATTGGATAAATGACCGTCGGGCCGGCTGAGGCGCCGGGATACACGGACTTGTAAAACTCGTATGGCATGCGGCCCATTGCAATGTGGAAGATGATGACGTCGCCTGGATGCGCGTGGTCGAGGATGTAGTAAGAGGCGGCACGCCAGTCGTCGCGATGGAGGTCGAAATCGTGATCGTAGTAGGAGAAAGTTCCTTTCATTGATAACGCCACAAATAACAGCAAAACTGGGGCGAGTAGCCAGCTTTTCGAAAGGCGGGCGAGTCCGACGGCGGCTAACAGAATGAGGGCCGGGAGGCAAAAAACTAGATAGCGCGCCAGGAACGTCGGCCGGGCAATCGAGATCACAACCGTAAAAACTGCGGGGAAAATCAGCCAGAACAGCAGGAACTGATAACGCCAAGTGCCCCAAGAAAGGCCGCGTCTGAACAATCGACCGGATATCTGGACCAGCGCAGCACCGCAGGCAACGAGGTAGGCGAGCAGCAGAAGCAGTCCACCATTGCCGGTCATGTGTTCGTAATACTCGTATAAATCCTTGAACCCAGGGCGCTTAATCCAACTAATTGGGCCCGCGCCTGTTGTAGCAACGAACAGCAGGGGTGGAAGAACCAGAACGGCGATCCAGCGCCAATTCTTGTTCATGAGCGGCAGAATCTTCTCCTTATCGAGATCTTTGCAATCTGCAAAACGCAACGAGAGCCATTGGGTGACGATCAGCAGGACAGCATACAGGTGGGCGTACACGGATAGGCTGCTGGCGACGATGTGCCCGATCCGATTTCGATGCGAGGGTTGCAGCAAGAAATCAATAAAGAAGGTGCTCGAAAGCGTGCTGAGGAATATGAAAAACGAATAGCTGCGTGCTTCCTGGGCGTAGCGGACGTGATAGGCGTTAAACGTCAAAATTGTGGCGGCGATCAGTCCAACGCGCCGGTCGAAGAGACGATGGCCGACCCAGTAGAGAACAGGGATGGTTGCAAGCGAGGGCAAAATTGAGAGGCTACGGATGAAAAACTCGCTGTGCCCGAATGGCAGCCAGGCACGCAGGAGCAAGTAATAGAGCGACATGTTGCCTTCGCGTCGCCAGAGGATGCGGGCGAAGTTGTACCAGTCGAGGCGAGCGATTTGGACACTGACCCCCTCGTCAAACCAGAATGATTTCCTGGTCAGGAACAGAAACCGCAGTACGGCCCCGATGATCAGTAACGCCGAAAGGAACAGCCAATCTCTGGAAAAACTAGGGCGGAGTTCGCGCACGGTGTTTGTTTGCGGCGAGTTTTCGGTCACGCCTACTCGAGAGGCAGAATCTGGTTGTGCTGTGAACGAAATAACTCGCACATGATATGCTATCCGCAAGTACCACCCAAATTTTCCCAATCATTACCTAATGGCTCGATGAGCGCGTGGCCCGTAGCTCCAGAGATCGCGGAGAGTGCCGTGGCAGAAACGGCATGGAAGGGCTATGTGTCAGTGATCGTGCCGATCTATAACGAGGTCGCACACCTGGACGAGCTCCTGCAGGCGATTCAGGCTTCTTCGGTAAGAAAAGAAATCATCATCGTAGACGACGGCTCGACCGACGGCACGCGGGAAAGATTGCGGACTCTTCCTCGCATCGAGGGAATCACCATCCTCTGTCATGAGAAGAACTATGGGAAGGGCGCGGCAATCCGAACGGCGCTCCAGTATGCGCGCGGAGAGTACGTCTTGATCCAGGACTCGGACCTCGAATATGATCCGCAGGATTATCCGGCGCTGCTGCGGCCTCTCAGAGAAGGAACAGCGAACGTCGTATATGGAGTGCGGCCGGACCGGGCCAAACGTGGGCTGCGGTTCTTCCTGGGAGCGAAGTTCCTGACTCATCTAGCAAATCTGCTGTACGGCGCCGGCATCCACGATGAAGCTACATGTTACAAGGTATTCCGGCGATCCTTGCTCTCGAGTCTAAGCCTTGAGTGCCAACGGTTCGAATTCTGCCCGGAAGTGACTGCGAAGCTCTGCCGACTAGGAGAAAAAATCCAGGAAGTACCTATCTCGTATAACCCGCGCAGCGCCGGAGAAGGGAAGAAAATCCACTATTCGGACGGCTGGATGGCGATCTGGACGCTTCTCCGGCTGCGATTCGTTCGCCGAAGCCGGCTATCTCAACGGCTAAACGGGAATGAAACCCCACCCTTCCCAGTAGCGCCCTTCCGCTAGCCGCCGAATTGAGCTCAACCAGCAACAATCCCACAAGCGGCGTTAGTACTCCTAACACGCGCCATTCTCTTCGCTGGATGGTGCTCCTGTCGCTAGTTTTACAGGTTGCCGCCATTGGCCTGCTGCACACTTACCGTTTTCGCGAGGGCGAAGACCATTTCGGTTTCGGATGGGAGATGGGGCGGGTGGGGCGATCCATCGCGTCAGGGCATGGATTCAGTAACCCATACGGCGACTCGACGGGCCCGACAGCGTGGGAGCCGCCGGTGTACCCGTATTTGATTGGCGGAGTGTTCAAGCTTTTCGGACCCTATTCGGACTCTTCCGCGTGGGTGTTACTGGTCATTAATAGCCTCTTCACAGCATTGACCTGCATTCCTATTTTTCTGATCGCGCAGAAAAGCTTCGGAACTAGGGTGGGCGTGTGGTCGGCGTGGATCTGGGCGCTGTTTCCTTATGCAATGTACTGGTCCATTCGCTGGGTTTGGGATACGACGCTCGCGCCGCTATTACTGAGCTTGATCTTCCTTGTCTCCCTGCAAATGGAGGACTGGCCTGGGCGGAGGGGCTGGGCAATCTACGGCGCGCTGTGGGGAGTGGCTGCGCTATCGAATCCATCGATGCTTTCATTTCTGCCGTTTTCCGGATTGTGGGTGTGGTACCGGCGGCACAAGCAAGGGCTGCGATCGCTTGGCGGAGTTGTGCTGGCTTCCGTCATCTTCTCTGCCTGTTTGACTCCGTGGCTAGTGCGCAACTATCGGACCTTCGGCCAGTTTGTATTTATCCGTGACGACTTCGGAGTGCAATTGCGGCTTGGAAACGGACCATACGCGGATGGAATACTGATGGCATATCTACAGCCCAACCTGAACGCGCTCGAGTTTGAGAAGTTTCGCCGTTTCGGAGAACTGGCGTACGCCGAGGATCGTAAGCGGCAGGCATTCGATTGGGTTCGGGATCATCCGGGAAGGTTTGCGGTAATCAGCTTTAAGCGATTTGTTTACTACTGGGCTGGTGTGCCGAAAGCAACGAGCCGTCTGGGACTGTTCGATTTCAGGAACTCCCTTTTCTTGGCATCGTCGGTGCTTGCGATTTGGGGCCTGGGCTGGGCTGTGCGAAAGAAAAGACGAGGGGCATGGCTGTACCTGTGGCTCGCGCTGTCCTATCCGACGATTTATTACTTTGTTTTCCCGCATGCGCGGTACCGGCATCCGATTGAGCCGGAATTGCTGATTGTGGCGGTGTATCTGACTTCGGAAATAGAAAATAGAAAGAAGAGCGGCCACGTTTGTGGGTAGCAACTGGCGCTGTGAGCTTTCGGCCTGGCTACTTCAGTACAATTAGCTGGGCGGCGACCATCGACGAGCAAGGTGGAAATGGGCAGGTATCCGCCAAGAAGCCTAACCTGGGCTCGGCATGAAGGGGCGAGGACGCCCCTCCGCACCAGCTAAGTGTTCAAAAAGATCCTCATCGCCAACCGTGGAGAGATCGCGGTACGGGTGATCCGCGCATGCGGGGAGCTCGGAATCACGTCGGTGGCCGTGTACTCGGACGTGGACCGAGCGGCGTTGCACGTGCGCAAGGCGGATGAGGCCTACCATATCGGGCCAGCGCCCGCCCCGGAATCCTACCTGAAAAT
>QIAR01000132.1 GCA_003225595.1 Acidobacteriota bacterium
GGGACCTGTCATCGATCAGATCGGCTGATGAACAAACTGTCACGCTTTGTCCTCACCACTGTTGGCGTCCTGCTGATCGAGCTATGCGAGAAGAGTATGAGCCCGCTGGCATACCTGAGGCGAGTACCCCCTATCTACCGCGCGCAGCCAGGAAGGCGGTAACGACATTGTCTGCCCCGTCTAGAGTGTTCTTCGGCAGCCAGTGCCCCGGTCTTCAATAGGGGTTTCAGCCGAAACGGGCGCGGTGCTCCTTCAGGATGCACTGGTCCATCACGACGAAAATGCCTGCCTGGCGAGCCTTCTCGGCGGCCTTTTCATTGATCACTTCTTCCTGCATCCAGATGGCAGGGATTTCTAATCGGATGGCCTGATCGACAATTTCTTCCACGTACTCCGGACGGCGAAAGATGTCCACGATATCGATTTTTTCTCGCACCTCGAGCAGCGAGCGGTAGGACTTCTCTCCCAGAGCCTCCTCGATCTTGGGGTTTACGGGAATAATATGATAACCGTGACTCTGCATGTATGCCGCAACACCGTGGCTGGGCCGCAGCGGACTATCGGAAAGCCCCACTACCGCAATAGTCCGGACACGCTTCAGCAGATCTGTAATGGGATCGGGCTGGGGCAAAGACGCCATTCGCTTCGCGAGCATTGTATCCGGGCAGGGTTACAGACGCCAGTTTAGAGCTGGGCTGAGCGCAGCGCACACAATTGGTTCCCCAAGTACTCCTTATTGCTTCTCCTTCTTGACATCCATTTTTTGTTTGAACATTTTTATCGCCAGCTTACGAATGGTCTCTGAGACTTCCTTGTTGCCCGCCAAGTTCTTCAGGTCATGCAGCAGCAGATTCTTCAACAACCCGAGCGAAGTGTCGAGTGGCGTCCGCGGATTGAATATGAGATTGCGCAACACAGTGTAGTTCTTGGCGAAACGGCGCTTCATGGAAATTCCGCGCAGCACCGCCTCTAGCACATTCTTTTGACCGGCGAAATTTTCCACCTCCCCATCGGTGATCTTAGGCGATTCCAGCACCGCCAGTGCCACAATCTTGGTGCCATCACGAACCAGAATCGAGCGCTCCTCCTTGCTGCCCTTCATGGCTAACTGAATGCGCCCTTTGATATCCATTTTCGCGATCTTTTGCAAGGTGTTATCGCGCCTTCCTTCAGGGTTGAGATAAGGTTTCTTACCGCCGGTTATGGCTTTCCGAGCGGCGGCAGCAGCCGATGGGCTGGTCGGGGCTCCCGTTGCGAGCGCATTAGCGACTGAGATAGAACTGGCCGCTCCCCCTGCAGGTTCTTCCAGCGGCTCGTCGTAAAAATCGCCGATCGGCCGGAACGGCCTGTCCGCTTGCGCGGAAATCTCGGTCGCGTTTTCGGTGAGATAGGTGATGAGTGCTTCGTCGAGCACACCGTCGGCGCCAGCTGATTCTGGAGGGAGCGCATCTTCCGATGGGACTTCCTTGTTCGGCTCGGGTCGTGCGGACTTCGAGTCAGCGCTCTCCAATCCGGAAGAGGCCAAAACCTCCCCCATTTGAGCGGACTCCGCCGCTTTGAGGTTCGGATTTGAGGCCAGCGCGTTCTGGATGGCGGGTGACTGAGTCCCGCGCCTGCTATTCCGGACGGCTTCGATAATTTCACGCGATCCAGAAGCCGCCAACTCAATGATGGAATCTGCAGGAACCGAGGGGTTCTCGATCAGGGCGGAGAGTAGACACGGTCGCAGGTTATCGGGCGATACCAGGTATTCCAGCACCTCGCGGGGAGTGCCGGGGTCAGATGCGACTGCGACCGAGGAAACCTCGTCCCACCCCGCCAGCGTGAGCCGAGCCTGCTGACCGAAAATCCTGTGATGACTCGCCAGGTAAACCAGGATTTCTATCATTTCAGCGGGTGGCACCGTGAGTCCCCCGCGGGCTGCGGCATGCATGCGGGTGGACGGCAAGGCAGATGCGCGGATGAGGTCGATCAGGCGCGACATAATATCTAATCCTTCTGCTTGTGACTGCGATTGGAGCGCCGCTTCGAAACATCGCCACCGTTCGTGGCAGCCAACTTTTCCAGTTCGGAAACAACTCTCTCCATTTCGTTGGTCAGACGATTGTCCTTACCCCGGCTGAATTCTTTGACTAATTGCCGATAGTACCAAAGCGTGCCCTCGCGTTTTCCGGTGAACTTCTCCCATGTTGATTCCCCGCTCTCGCGGTAGTCGGTGAGAATGGCACGCGCATTATGAAGTTTGTCTGCAGCCGATACGAGGCGAGTGTCGGAGTCCTCCGTTGCCAGCCTCTTCAGATATTGCTCTTTACGTTCTCGCCAGGGTGGCTTGGGGCTCGTATAGGCATCGGTGCAGCCGTCCACGATATGAGCCACACGACTGCCAAAACGTCGACGGATTTCCTCCAGCATAGGCGCACCACCACAGTCTTCTACTACGTCGTGTAGGAGCGCGGCAATGGCCATATCTTCGTCTCCGCCGGCTTCGAGTACGAGTGACGCGACACCCAGCAAATGGGCGATGTAAGGTACATCCGTACCTTTGCGCGTCTGCCTCCCGTGCTTCTTCGAGGCGAACCGCAATGCCTCATCAAAACGGCGGCCAAGCTTGTTGCGCATTTTGTTCGAACCGACACCCACGTGCTTCTTCATGTTTGATTCTCATCACGCCGCAGGTGCAGATAGCCGCGGATGAACGGTTGTAAGTCGCCATCGAGCACGCGATCCACGTCTCCGATTTCCACCTTGGTACGGTGGTCCTTGACCATGCGGTAGGGCTGCAGTACGTAAGAGCGAATCTGCGAGCCGAAATCGATGTCAAGTTTGGAGTCTTCGATCTTCTTCGTCTCTGCGCGCTTCTTCTCCATTTCGTACTCGTAAATCTTGGAGCGGAGCATGCTCATGGCGCGTTCACGGTTTTTGTGCTGCGAGCGTTCATTCTGGCACGCGACCACGATGCCCGTCGGAATGTGGGTGATGCGCACCGCCGAATCCGTGGTGTTGACGTGCTGGCCGCCCTTGCCACTGGAGCGATAGGTGTCCACGCGAAGGTCTTCCGGCCTGATGATGACCTCGATGCTGTCATCGATTTCTGGAGAAACGAAGACGCTGGCGAAAGATGTATGGCGGCGCTTCGCCTGATCGAATGGCGAAATCCTCACCAGGCGATGCACGCCAATTTCGCTGGTGAGCAGGCCGAAAGCATAATCGCCGGTCACCGTGAATGTAGCTGACTTGATCCCGGCTTCTTCGCCCGGTTGGTAGTCGTTGAGCACGGTTTGAAAACCCTGGCGCTCAGCCCAGCGCAAATACATGCGAAGCAGCATCTCCGCCCAGTCTTGTGATTCGGTCCCGCCCGCGCCCGGATGGATGGTGACGATGGCATTGCGCGCGTCATTTTCGCCGGAAAGTAGAGTTTCAGTTTCGAGACGATCGACTAACTCGCGCAAGGAATCGATTTCACGACGCAGATCCGCGTCAACATTTTCGCCCTCACGTGCGAGTTCGAAGTAGGCGGCAATATCATCGCCGTGCCGGCCGAGGTCAGCCTCAGTGGCCAACACGTGTTCCAGGCGCTTGCGCTCACGCATGATCTGCTGAGATTTTTCGGGATTCGCCCAGAGACTCGGCTCGGAGATCTTTTTTTCGATTTCGGCCAGCTGCTGGCGGAGCTTGCCTGCGTCAAAGATACTCCTGCAGGTCGCGAACCTTCCCCTTGAGCAACGCGTATTCCTGTTCCAGTTCTTCGACCATAGTTATCACTTCGCCTTGCGTTGGAATGTAAAGCGCGTCAACAGCGCTCCCACAAAAATTATCGCACACAGGTAGGCGAACCAGTCACCGTGCCGGGTGTAGAACGTGGTTACGGAGGTGAGTGCGTATGGCGCCTCAAGTACAGTGCGGACCTTGCGTTCGGCACGCGCCACAATGCGTCCATAGGGGTCAATCGAGGCGGTCACCCCGGTATTTGTGTCGCTGAGCAACCAGCGGCCGTTCTCGATGGCGCGCATGCGCGTCTGGCTCAAATGCTGTGCGTAGGCGCCGCTGTCGCCGTACCAGCCATCATTCGAGATGTTCACTAGAACCTGTGCACCGTTCGCGACAAACTGCCGCACCTCATCCGGAAAAATCGATTCGTAACAGATGAAGACACCAATCTTACTCCCGTCAGCCTCGAGCGGTGCGCGCGACCGGCCGCGTTGGAAATCTCCGACTTCCTTGGTCAGCATGTCCATAAATGGCAGGGCATTTTTGAAGGGGACATACTCGCCGAAAGGTACGAGGTGCACTTTATCGTAGCGCGAAACCCAATCTCCGCTCGGACTAATCAGGGCGGCTGAGTTGTAGACATGAGTCTCCCGCTCCGGAGATTGTGAAGCGTTGCGCACCCCAATGCTCCCGGTAATGACCCATGCGTGGGCTTCACGAGCAAGGTTGCTGACCGCCTGGCGGAAGTCAGGATCACCGCTATAAAAGGGAGCCGGCGACTCCGGCCAGATGATCGGGTCGAAATGCTGGGTTTCGCTTGAACCCGGCGGGTTCAAACTGATCCAAGTCAGGTCGCGTAGGGTGCCCTCGAAGTAGTCCTTGGTCCAGTCAGCTGCCTGCAGAATGGGAATGTTCTCTTGCACCAGGAGAGCTGTTCGATCCGTGGGCAGACGCGGCGGCGTGATCCAGCGCCCGGCTTGCAGCACCACCGCGGCGCCCAAAGCCGCCGCCAGGAGTACTTTGCGCTTATCGCGATACACTAGGAAAGCTGCTGCTATCGCCGTATTCACCAGCATGATCTCGAATGAGAGTCCGTACACGCCCGTAACTGCGGCAACACGCGCCAGGGGGATATTGTCCACCTGAGCGATGCCCAGGAGATTCCAGGGGAAACCCGTGATGCGGGTGCGTGCTAACTCCACCGCGACCCAGAGGAACGGCGCAGCCAGCAGGGCACGGCGGCTGATGGCCTCGCCGCCCGCCACCAGACTTAAGAGAAACCCAAACACACCGTGGTAAAGCGCCAGATAAAGGCAGAAGAGAATCAGCATGACCAAAGCAACCGGCCTGCTCAGCCCCCCGTACCGGTGCATCGTGTCAGCGATCCAGTAGCACGTGCCCGCGTACCACAAGATTCCGCATATGTAGGCCAGCAGGAAAGCCTGTCCTGGGGTGGGGGGCAGCAGCTTGACCGAGGCGTCAAGTTGCAGAGTGGCCGCCTTGCGGGCCCGGAGTAGCGCGACCAGCAGCGGTGCTAGCGCAACCCAGGAAAGTATGTACAGTCTCGGAAGGGGAAAAATCACAGTCTGCAACCCCGCAGAGAAGAGGATCAGAATCCAGGCGCTGGAGTGAATCTGTCGCACAGGCAAGAATAACAAACGGGTTGCCCAATTCAGTAGCGACGGGAATCGGAGTGTCTGCGAGTCGAGGCCTCTCTGGCATTCGACTACTCCCTGCGCCTCGCATCGGATAACATGAAGGCTATATGGGAGCGCTGGTCACAATTGCGGTATCTTTCCTTAAAGCCATGCTTTGGCCTTGAAGCCATGTTTTTGGGGGAATCGGTTCCTTCTTTGTGCTGGTCCTGAGCGGAATTGACTTTGAGACACTTATCGGCGCGGATGATTCTAGCCAACACTGACGGTTAATTCGTTCCTCCTCGATGCCATCCCCGTTCCAACCCGGAGCCTCAGTTTCTGACCGTGTTCGCATCGTCGTCGCGACCTCGGTCATGCTCACCTTTATTTCGTATTGGCGAGCTGCCGCCATCGTGCTCAATGACCTTGGTTCTTCGGCTTTCTACGCCGGAGGCATCGCCGAGCAGGCCGTCGGCAAATCCGCTCCCTGGTTCATCGTCGCAGTCATGCTGTTCTCTTTTACTGTGCGCGCGGTATACGTGGAGAGCTGCTCGATGTTCGTACGTGGCGGCGTGTACCGGGTGGTAAAGGAAGCGCTGGGCGGAACCCTGGCCAAGATCAGTGTCTCAGCCCTCATGTTCGACTACATCCTGACCGGTCCGATTTCGGGCGTGTCGGCCGGACAATACATCGCTGGTCTGATCAACAATATTTTTTCCACGGCAGATGTTCATGGTTGGATCCCGCGTGCGGTCCACGCGATCTTCCACGGCACTCCGCAGGTGAACGAAAACTGGACCTCCGTGGCTTTTGCCGTGGCGGTCACGCTCTACTTCTGGTGGCAAAACACGAAGGGCATTCAGGAATCCAGCGAAAAAGCCTTGCGAGTGATGCAGATCACCACGGTGATGGTGGTGATACTACTGCTTTGGTCCGCAATCACGCTGCTGAAATCCGGATACCAAGTTGTACCCTTTCCGACTCCTGGCAACTTGAAATTCCGCGAAGAATCGCTAGGCTTCCTGAGACACACATGGCTAGCGACCGATTTGGCGAGGAAGTTCGGCATCCTGGGCATACTCATCGCCTTCGGCCACTCGGTGCTGGCCATGAGCGGCGAGGAATCGCTCGCTCAGGTGAATCGTGAACTCGCACATCCCAAGCTGAAGAACCTGAAGCGCGCGGCCGTCATCATCGCGATCTACAGCTTTGTCTTTACCGGGCTCAGTTCACTGCTGTTCGTGATGATCATCCCCGACCCGGTGCGGATCACGATTTACAAAGACAACCTCATTGCTGGCCTGGCCATGCACCTGTGGGGGCCGCAACTGCTGCGCCTGCTGTTCCGGACGTTCGTCGTGGTTGTGGGTTTCCTGATTCTTTCTGGGGCGGTCAATACCGCAATCATCGGCTCTAACGGGGTGCTCAACCGAGTTTCTGAAGATGGAGTGCTGACCGACTGGTTCCGGCAGCCCCATCCGCGTTTTGGCACAACCTATAGGATCGTCAATTTGGTCGTTTTCTTCCAGCTATTCACCATCCTGGCCAGCCGCGGCAATGTGTACCTGCTTGGTGAGGCTTATGCCTTCGGAGTGATCTGGAGTTTTACCTTCAACAGCCTTGCCATGCTGGTTCTGCGTTTCAAGTACAAGGGCGAGCGCGGCTGGAAGGTTCCGCCGAACCTACATATTGCAGGACACGAGATTCCAGTCGGCCTGGCGTCGGTATTTCTGGTTCTACTGTCTACTGCGGTGGTGAATCTCTTCACGAAGTCGATCGCGACAGTAGCCGGAGTCTCCTTTGCCGCAGTATTCTTTCTGATCTTTACCGTCTCCGAGAGAGCAAATCGAGAGAAATTCGCCCTCGCAAAGCAGCAGATGACGGAGCATTTCCAGTTGCTGCAGCGGGACACGGTTGACCGCAGTGCTCTGAGCATACGGCCTGGTAACGTGCTGGTCACGGTACGCGATTACAACACCCTCAATCATCTGAAATGGGTGCTAGAGAGAATTGATACCCACGAGCAGGACGTGGTCGTTATGTCGGCGCGGGTGAGCCAGTTCGGCTCGGCTGCTTACGATTTGGCCATGGAGCAGATCTTTAGCGACTATGAACAAACATTGTTTACGCGTGCGGTTTCCGTGGCCGAAAATTTCGGCAAACACATTTCACTTCTTGTGGTACCGGCGGCCGATGTGTGGTCCGCGATCGCCCAGACGGCGAATAATCTCGAATCTTCGGCAGTAGTGGCGGGTCTTTCCAGCAAGATGACGTCCCAGGAACAGGCGTTCGAACTAGGACGCGCCTGGGAGGCAATGCCGGAACCCAAGCGGCAGTTTCTATTGCAGATCGTGCGCCCCGACATGCAGGTGGATACCTTCCACATCGGGCCCCACACACCCTCTTTGAAGACCGAGGACGTACACTTGGTCCACCGACTGTGGCTAAACATCACCCGCGAGCCAGGGCTGGATAAATTACACCATCATGACATTTTGACCGAAGCGCTGACCCGTTTTGCGCGTGACTATGCGGGCCACGACCGTGACGATATTCTAAAAGACCTCCGCAAGTCCTCGGGAAAGACCGTGCC
>QIAR01000769.1 GCA_003225595.1 Acidobacteriota bacterium
GCTTCAAGCAAAAGGCGAGCGGACCGAACACTATCGAATACAAGATCGGGGAGATTTTCGGCGAGATCAAGAACAAGATTCAAAGCGGCTACAACCTGCGCGAGATCATCGACCACATTGACGGCGGAGATTTCACGTGCTGTCTCAACCGGACATTTGATGTGCTACCGACAGGCCGCTTTGCGATTGACATAGCCTGCCCTTAGCGGTAGCATCCTTCGGCACAGAGAGGCTGCGCCAGCCAGTGAATTCTACCCTCGACTCTCGATGCTTACTTCGTCTTCCGTCGTATAGACGACCGGATGTCGGTGTACTCTGCCCTTCGTGAACCCAAGCCCTTCGTCGCCTCTTGCTAGTGACCCTAGAAATGGGGTCACGTTTGCACTCACACCTTAGCCTGTACACGCAGCGGTATCATTGAGCCGCTATGCCTCTCTACATTGCCCGCCGGACGGAAACTCACGGGACGGATCGACTTGCGGTCTCCAGTGAGCGGCAGGATCCGTAATTCAACGCGCGATGTCGCATTCGCGATATCGCATTGTTGAACAGCATGTAGGAAAAGAACCGGCCATCAGGACACCAGTCTCTGTAGGGCGGTAAAAACCTACATTGTCTGCTACAGCTACGAGTACTGCTTCCGGACGTGAGCCGTCGGCCCGCTTGCGAAAGATGGCCGGTCGCCCCCTGCTATCTTGAGCCCCGAATGCGATGTACTGGCCATCCCGAGACCAAGTGGTACAAATCGTGTCCTTCATTCCTAGGGTCAGCCGAGTTGGCACTCCCGCGGATATGGCGCGCGCTTCGTTCGGTCTCTACAACACCAGAGAAGAAGTGGATGCTCTGGTCGAAGGCATCCAGAAGGTGCGGGAGGTATTCGCCTGATGCCCGATCTGCGCGAGCTTTACCAGGAAGTATTCGATCCGGCGTGGCATCCCGGCCTCATGTCGGATGCGGCCAAGCTCCAACTTGGCTTTGGCCTGGATTACGGCACAGCACAAGCCTCGCCACCGATCTATAGAAAAAGAAAGTGATCGTCCACATTTGTCCCAGAAGACCCTGGATCCCGGCGCAGGGCTAGAAACATGCGCCCACACGGTCACGAAGTCGTGGCGTCGCGGTTCGCACCCGCCTAAGCTGCTGGGTGTTCTGGTCTAGGTCGAGCGTAACTCACGCTCAGGGTACGGTCTCTTAGAAAGCTGCCATTCAGAGCTTTGATTGCTTTCTCGGCTTCGGCGGCGTTAGTCATCTCCACGAATGCAAAGCCGCGCGGCAGCCCGCTGTCGCGATCCCGGATGATATGGATCTGCATGACCTGTCCGTAGGCCTCGAACAGCTGCCGAAGCTCCTCCTGCGTCGTCTCAGAATCCAGGTTTCCAACGAAGAGGCTTTTCACGTCGTTTCCTCTACCGGTAATTGTTTGATTGTGGGCTGTTCTCGGGTAATTCGGCAAGGGGACGAAGTTGAGAGAGCAGCGAGCCACGGCTTTCCGTGAACAAGGCGAAGGACATCCCGGAAGACGGAGGGTTCTCGTATGCGGAGCAGGAGGTGCTCCACGTGGAAGTGCCGCCTATTCTTCCATAGGGGCGCTTCTCATGTATGGGCAAAACGAGCAAGCAGCGGGGCGTTCTTTCTCGAAACCCTAAACACCCTGCTCTCAGCTTTGTATGTTTTAATGACTCGATGGATCAAGAACGGATAAACGCGCGCGCGGTTTTGGGAGCGATTGTTGCATTGAGCGCTACTGCAATCTCATTTCTGCTGTGGCTGCTCTACGTACACCAGGCCGCGACCCAATTTGCAGGGCGCTGGATTTTTCTGCCAGCACTCAACGCGTTTCTGAATGGACTGAGCGCCGTCGCACTCTGTGTCGGCCTGTACTTCATCAAACACGAGAATCGCCAAGCGCACCGTACGAGCATGCTGTTGGCATTTGGATTCTCTTCGCTATTCCTAATCAGCTATATCGTCAACCACGCCCTCCACGGTGACACGTACTTCCCGGGCCAGGGAGCGGTTCGCGCGGTCTACATTTCCATTTTGGCTAGCCACATCTTTCTTTCAGTTGTCGCACTGCCCCTCGTGTTGACGACGTTCTTCTTCTCACTCAGCGGCCGATTTGGCATGCACCGACGCATCGCACGATTCACATTCCCGATCTGGCTCTATGTTTCGATCACAGGCGTGATAGTCTTCGCGTTCCTCAAGGTTTACGCCTACTAGCCGACGCGTTTACCGTGATCACTCTTGCAGAATTCCAGATTCGATTTGGTAGTTAGTCCATCGCCCCACCCCATCAGGATCGCGTCTGATAAACGTTAGTGAGGATCCAATCGGAACTGCCAGCAACCATGCTGGCTTTTTTTGATGGAATGCTCTCGGCAGAGAAGCCGCCGGCTCTCACCGAAGGCTCTTCTTTTCTGTCTTTGATTTTCTAACGATTGTAAGCATGGTCCTTGCTCTGTCGGAACGTCTGGCTACTTTCCGTTCTGTGGGTCGGTCTGACCTTGATCGTCGCTCTTGTCGTCATCTGGTTGTTCACATTGAACCGCGTGCAAGCGGGGGTCTAGAATTGGTCTGTGGTGCAGGAGGGCCAACTTCATGCCCTACTACGAGTTCTTCTGCCACGCCTGCAATAAATCCTTCTTAAG
>QIAR01000770.1 GCA_003225595.1 Acidobacteriota bacterium
GTGGGGACACAATCGGCATCACACAACCATGGACGAAATCTCCAAAACTTCCACCCCGGAATACCCCGCCCTGGTTCCCGGCAGATGGGTCGGGCTACTCGTGGCTGCCGTGGTCCTGGCCGAGGCTATATGGGGACTGCTCGTTTCCCTCACCAACAATTTGTTCTTGCCCCTCATGGCGAAGGTCATAGGCGGAGACCCTCAGTCCCCGCTGTACCTTGGCAAGGGTGATTTGAACGTTCCGGCTTTGTTTAGCTCGGTTTTGGGGCTTTGTCTGGCGGGGATTGTGTTTGTTCTGCTGAATCATTGGTCGCGTAGAAGGCCGGCCCCGGTCCGAGTGAAGACGGTTCGGATGGGGAAGACTGTCTCGCAGGCGACGACGCAGCCGCTTTCCATCCCGCCGTCCCCCGCGCCTTCTGTCGCCCCAACCCAAGCTTGGGTTTCTCCACCGGTAGTGCCACTGAGCAATCAATCGCCTGCACCACCAATGCCGGCTCCTGCGCCAGTACAACCACAAACAACGCCAGCGACTTCTCCACCGGCCCCTGCAAAACCGGCAAAGCCCAAGTCGCCCAAAGAGGTCTACTACAACATTGTCGGCGAACCCATAAACCCGACGGAAGATGAGTAGTGTGAGCAGATAAGCCCGACTCGCAGCGTCCGAGGGTTTCCGAGGTCAACGGCAACCGCTGGAATACAAGTTCCAGCATCGAAGGTTACCGGGAGTTGCTATGAGCAAGATTTCCCTCAGAGTTAACGGCCGCGTGGAAACGGTCGACGTCGACCCGACAACACCACTGCTCTACGTCTTGGGCGACGAACTTGGGTTGCGTGGCCCGAAGTTCGGGTGCGGAATGGCCCAGTGCGGAGCCTGCACGGTTATCCTGCGCAGGCGGGCAGTGCGCTCTTGTGTCACGCCGGTGAGTACGGTCGGCCAAGACGAGGTTACGACCCTGGAAGGCCTCGGCACACCGGAAAAACCTCACCCGATCCAACAGGCTTTCATCGACGAAGAAGCTGCTCAGTGCGGCTTTTGCCTCAGCGGGGTGATACTAACAGCCAAGGCCCTCCTGGACGAGAAACCTAGGGCCTCTGACCAGGAAATCCGCGAATCGCTCGCAGGTGTGTTGTGCCGCTGCTTTGCTCACGTTCGCATGCTTCGAGCGATTCGCAAGTATGCCGACACGAGGAATGTATGATTTCCCGTCGTGATTTTCTGAAAAGCTCTGGCGCCCTGATTGTGAGTTGCAGTGCCACATCGCTGGCCACGCCATTCGCAATTGCCCAAGGTCCGTTCGACACACATGCTTCACACATCGATCCCTCAAAGCTCGACTCGTGGATAGCGGTCGCGTCGGATGGCACGGTCACGGCATACACGGGTAAGTGCGACTTTGGGCAGGGCATGTCCACCGCTCAGACGCAGCTGGTCGCAGAAGAACTGTGCGTGCCGATTGGCCGCGTGAAGCTGATTCAGTGCGACACGTCCGTGTCTCCGGACCAGGGGACCACATCGGGAAGTCAATCCACGCCCGCGAACTTCAACACGGCCAATCTCGCTCAGGCAGCGGCAACAGCACGAGAAGCACTAATGCTCATGGCATCAAAACACTTGGGTGAGGCAACCGATCAACTCACGGTGGCCGGGTCACCTATGAGGAGCTCATCGGAAGCAAACGATTCAACATTCCGCTGAGCACGACCGCCAAGCGGCGGTCGCCCGCGCAGTGGACTGTTCTGGGTAAACCGGTTCCCTCGCTGGACACCGTCGAGCTCATGACGGGCCGATTTGAATTTGTGCATAACGTACATGTGCCGGGCATGCTTCACGGTCGCGTCGTTCGGCCACCCGCGGCGGGAGCTGCCGTCGCCAGCGTGGACGAGACTTCTATCCGGCAGATTCCCGGAGTTGTTAAGGTCGTTGTTCGCAACAACTTCGTCGGGGTGGTTGCGGAGAAACAGTCCCAAGCCGTCCAAGCTGCTAGCCAACTCAAAGTAAGGTGGAGCCCCGGCACGAGATTGCCAGCTCAGAAGACTTTCTACGGCAGCTTGCGCAAACAGCCCTCGCGTGATGTTCTGATTGTCAACTCGAAAGACGTCGAGCAGAAGCTCGCGGCCGCGCCGACGGTTGTGCGAGCCACATACGCTTATCCATATCAAATGCACGGATCGATCGGCGCATCTTGCGCCGTAGCAGACGTGAAGCCGAATCATGCAACAGTGTGGTCCGCAACGCAGTCGGTTTATCCCACTCGGAGCATCGTGGCAAAGCTGCTGGCGTTACCGATTGACAGCGTGCGCGTCATCTACGTTCGGGGATCTGGCGGTTATGGACTGAACGGCGCTGATGCGGTTTCGTTCGATGCGGCGCTGTTATCACACGCAGTCGGCAGACCGGTCCGCGTCCAGCTTTCGCGTCAAGATGAAATGGCGTGGGAGAACTTTGGATCGGCGTGCGTGATCGAGCAGCAGGCTGGCATCGATGACAAGGGAGCAATCGTTGCGTGGGAGTGCGAAACCTGGGTGGCTTCGCGGGGAGGCAGACCCGGCTCCGACCAGCCGGGCAACGTGATCACCGGCGTCTTGGTCGGATATGCACCGGAACTCATCACGCCGCGTGCAGGCGTAGAACCAGCGGGTGAACTTCGCAACCGCAACAACGCCGTGCCGTCGTATGTAGTCGGCTGCGTCGGCGCTAAGTGTGGCGGTGCAGGAACCGTTCGGGGCGAGCGCGTCCTGTCGCACACTGTGCAATCGCCGTTCTTCACCGGCCCGCTGCGCTCGCCAGTGCGGCTGCAGAATACCTTCGCTCACGAGTGCTTTATGGACGAAATCAGTGCACGGGTGAAGGCGGATCCGGTCGCATTCAGGCTGCAGCATCTGCGTGAGGCAAGAATGATCGATGTCGTTAAAGCGGCAGCAGACGCGGCCAAATGGGAGAAGCGTCCCTCGCCCAAAGCAAACAAGGCTCGAAGCGGAATCTTGAACGGACGGGGAATCGCATGCGTGGCCTACGAGGGGGACAATGGCTACATCGCGCTGGTCGCTGAAGTCGACGTCGATCAAGCAAGCGGTCGCGTCCAGCCCAGAAAGTTCACTGTCGCGCTGGATTGCGGGCCGATCTCAAATCCTGATGGCCTGCGAAATCAAACGGAGGGTGGCATTCTACAGGGGACGAGCCGCGCACTACCAGCAGGTTACGTCCAAGGATTGGACGACATACGACAGCCTGTATCTCGGGTTCGAGATACCCATTATTGACATTATCCTCCTGAATCCCAGGGGTGTGCCCGCGACCGGTGCGGGCGAAACTGCAATCACGGTCGTCGCCGCGGCAATCGGGAACGCGATCTTCGATGCGACTGGCGTCCGCTTGCGGGAAGTGCCATTTACTGCCGAACGCGTCAAAGCGGCACCGCAGGTGAACGGTTAAAATAAGGTTCTTTTGGAGTACTCGATATGCGGTGTCCGTCACGCAGGCGTAATCTGTACATTAGCGACCAGAAGCGATTGTCGGCTCCTAAACCCAAATACATCATCTAACGAGCTGCTAGCCAATACGTAACCCTGGCGGAGGCTCGTCACAAATTTTACGCCCCATCTTTTCGATGCCCACTGTGTTAGCGAGCGCAAATGTCCATTCACATGCTTCAAAGGTGACGCGAGGCGCACAATTCCCCATGGTCACGGTGCGCACAAGATTGCCCGAAGCCAAGTCCTTTCATGCCGATCTGGAAATCCAGTTCGCCGGCCAGACGCCCCAGTACAAAGGATGGCTCAGCATCGGGACAGAGCTAGGCGACGGACACTGTGTCTGTTTTACCGTCGCACGGCAGTTGCTTTGCTGGGGATGCCTAGGTCGACCGCTGGGACAACGAACGCCTGCTCCGGTGTAGGCTGGTTGAACGCCATAGCTGCGGCCAGGCGCGCCTGCGCCAGTTGCGACTTCACAGTTTTTTGGCTCGCATAGGCTAATCTGAAAAGTGAGAAGGCATTGTCGTCATCTCGTTCGAGAAGAGGGACTGCCTGATCGTATTTCCCTTCGTACACAAGAACCG
>QIAR01000133.1 GCA_003225595.1 Acidobacteriota bacterium
GCGTAATTGCCTGATTGGAATTCGAGTTCTCCCAATTGCACCAGTGCTGTCGGAGATTTGGGATTGAGCTGCAGAACTTTCTCCAGCGCGGTGCGCGCCTCGGCGAGACGGTTGTCCTCGGACGCCATCATGGCCCTGTGCAGCAGATTCTGCTCTTCGATTTTGTCCTTGGGATCGGGCAGAAGCGAGGGCTCGGGCACATTGGTAGAACTGCCGGCATCTGCTGGGCCGAGATAGCCAAGCGCGCGCAGCTCGGCAATAGTGCCCTGGCCCACGGCTCCGGAGGAAGGTGCGGGCGGAGGTAGCTTAGACAGGTCTGCTAGCATTCCTCGAAACTTCTGCACCTTGGGATTCCAGGGTTCATAGAGATTCTTGAGCTCTGCGCGGTCGGCGTGCAGGTCATAAAGCTCGGGTTTTGGGGCTTCAATGAACTTGGAATCCGGGGTCCGTACTGAGCGTAACGGAGCCCAGCCGAAGCGCAGCGGGTAATCAGTTTCTCCAAAAGCCGTCCGGTCGGTGTGCTCAATGCTAGCGAAGAGGGGCTTGAGCGATTCGCCGTCGAGTCGTGCAGGAGCGGATACGCCAAGCACGTCCAGCACCGTTGGCAAAATGTCGGTGGTGCGTACCTGGGCATTCACTATCTTTTCGGCTGCACTCTGCCGCGGCAGTTTCACGATGAGGGGGACGTGAATCGTGGAATCGTAGAGAAATATCCCGTGTGTATCTTCGTGATGCTCGCCCAAGCCTTCGCCGTGGTCACCGACGACGATGATCAGCGAGTTGTCATACCAGCCTTGCTTTTTCAAGTAACCCAGAAAATTCGCCAGCGCTGAATCGGCATAAGCAATTTCGCCGTCGTAAAGATGATCCTTGTAAAGTTGCGAGTAGGGCGGCGGAGGCTCGTAGGGATCATGTGGGTCGTAGAGATGCACCCACACAAAATGTGGACCGACGCGGTGGGCATTCAGCCAATTTTCGGTGTGCTGTACAACGTCCATGCCGCGACGTTCCACTCGCCCCCAACGTGATTTGGTCTGCGGGTGCTCGGGGAAGTTGTCGTAAAAATCGAAGCCACGATTGAGACCTGGGGCAAGCGTCCTGCTATCCAGTATTACCGCGCCAATGAATGCTGCCGTGTGGTAACCGTTCTTCTTCAGCAATTCGGCCCAGGTGGGGTGGGTCGGGGCCAAGGGAATGGCGAAATCAGTTACTCCGTGCACGCTGGGCAGCAACCCGGTAAGAATGGTCGTGTGCGAAGTGTTCGTGATAGGACTCGGCGTGAATGCCTGCGAGAAGCGAATTCCATTCTTGGCGAGCGTATCCAGCGCCGGAGTCTGGACCCGATCGTAGCCATAACAATGAACATGGTCGGCGCGAAGCGTATCAATCGTTATCAGGAATACATCGGGTTGCGACGGTTTTCTCGAGGGGGACTGACCGGCAAAACTGATGCCAACCATCAGCATCAAGCAGAAAAGAACTGGTCGGTGGGGCATTGCGATTCAGCCTAGCACGGGGCTGTAGGTTTCGGAAAATCTGGGATGTAGGTCGGCCGAACAGTGTTGGAAGGGCCAAAGATCCGCTTCCGTAGGCCGAGCAAGACGCCGTCCGCTACTTGGCTGCCAGTTTTAGTGGGATTTCGGTCGTGCCAATATATCCTGTGCGGCCGTCACGCACTGCCAGCCGGAGCCGATACTGCCCTGGGCCCAGGTCGACATCGGTCTTAAACGGGATGCCCTGTTGCAGGTACGCCTGTAGCCGATCGGCTTTGATGGGCGCATCCATACCAGTGTCCTTGTGGGTCAAAAGCTTGCCCTCGGGCGAGTACACCGCAACGTGAAACTCGAGAACGAAGTGCCGCCCCCCGTCCTTCATCTCCTCCCCAGATATCGTTCGCGGATTCACCAGGAACTCGACGGGAACCTTCACCTGTGAACCTGCTGCCGGCGGGGCGACGCGCGAATCGAAAATCACCATCGTCGCGGTAGGTGCGCCAAAAGACATGGCGGCGTTCAGCTCAGGATCGTGGCTCTTGTCTTTGCTCTTGGCCCACTGAGTAGGATCTTTGGCAAAATATCCCGTTCGATGTCGGACCTCGACGCCGGGCTTGTTCACCTTCACCTGAATCTTCCGGAACTTGCCATCCCATTGCTTGGACTCAGGATAATAACCGAGCAGATAGTAAGCAGAGCCATCAGCAACGCTGGTGGCAAGAGCAGCGGTGACATCGTTGCGGTTCTTGAAGGTAAGCCCGCCACTTTCCGATGCCAATGTTAAGAGGGTGTCCTGGCCGGATTGCATCGCGGTGCTGGACCGCGCGACTTGTGCCCCGTACTCGGCGCCCGTCCGGAGCAGACCCAGCTCGTTCGTTCCCTTATTGCTGGCGTCAGCCAGGGTCGAACCGATTAGTCCGCGTGCATCCACGCTATACACCGAAACCTGTGAGTCAGTGAGTTCAGCCGCGAGCCGATGCAAGTTTTCTTCGTACGAGGTTTCGACACGAACTTGCTGCTCAGGCGCGGTAGCCCCCTGTGCCAGCACGTCGGCATCTGTTGTCAGTTGCACGACTTGGCTGGTTATCTCTATGGGGAAGCCGGCGCTTACCCAAATGAGGTTCTTGCGCCCGGGGTATCCGGCCATCCGCCGGGATAACAACTCCAATGCTGCCACCGTGCGCTGGACGCGAGCGTCGATGGCCAACTTCACCTGTTCATTCATGAAATCGGCCATGCGCGTAAACACCAGGCGCACGTCGGGCCCGCGTCCTCGCACGCCCGTGTCGCCTGTGATATGCAGGTTTGGCAAAAGCTTCTCCACCTCCTCCATCTGCATCTCGACCGATTTCTGGGGAGTGAAATGTTGGACAGCGGTTTTCAGCAGCTCCACATTGTCGGTGAAGTCTTGTAAGAGGCGCAGCGAGTTGGCCAGGGTATACACAGACACGGGTTGTCCAGGCTGCAGCTGCGTGCCCAGATAATTCAGCATCTGGGAGCGGGCGTAGCCTTGGTCCGCGACTGGCGTATTGAGGCCGTCAAGCAACATGATGGTGAGCGGCCCGGACGGCATATCGTACTCGGGCCGATTGGTGTAGACGTTTTCTGGAAGGGCTGGCATCCGAGGCGGCGCAACCTCGTGGCCGCGCGACTCAAAGGAAAATACGGCGACCTTCTGCGGTTTTCCGTTTTCCAGGATGGTGAAGTCGTTTTGCGTAAGCCCTTTGACACGCTGGCCGGACTTGTCGGTCACGACCGCGTCGACGAGTACCAGCCTGGTGGTGACGCGCACCGCCGGGATATTCACGTCTTCAGGCGTGGGCTGCTGAAGTAATGGGGCAGCGCTCATCGCCAGACACAACGGAAGTAGAAGTCCGATTCGCAATCGGCACCAAGTCATAATCACCTCCAAAAGGTTGCCATTATGGCACAGGGCGGCTATTCCGAATAGCATAAGCAGACGGGGGTAGCGTTCCAGCTGGCATTATTGTTCCGAGGCCGGTTTCGAAGGGCCACAGCCCTGCGAAATCGGCGTTAGATACCCTCCTGAATGGTGCCTGCTTGTTTATGGGGGCCTTCTGGACTGTGCCCTGTCAATGATGCTTCCTTGGTTTATAATTTTTAATAACAAACTTGCAACCGATCTCCCCGCGCGCCCCTAGGACTATGCTGGACCATACCCCTCGCCGTTTCGTGATCTTGTTCGTTCTCCCGTTGCTCATTTTGGCAGGATCATCTCGGGGATGGGCTGCTGACAAAGCAGTGCCGCCCGCACCGCGTCCCAACCTGTTGCTGGTCACAATTGATACGCTGCGCCCGGACCATCTTCGCTGTTACGGGTATGAACAGATACAAACCCCCAATATTGATTCACTGGCTGCCGACGGCGTTCGCTTCGAGCAGGCTTATACACCAATTCCGATCACGCTGCCATCCCACGCCGTGATCCTGACGGGTACCTACCCGATGATGAGCGGCATGCACGACTTCAGCGGGAACAACCTAAACCCGCTGCAACCGACGCTGGCCACCGTGCTGCGCGCACGCGGCTATGACACAGGGGCCGTGATCGCCGCGGCGGTACTGGACCGGCGCTTTGGGTTGAACGAGGGATTTGACTTCTATTACGACCATTTTGATTTCAGCCGGTTGGCGGAAACCAATCTCGACCTAATGGAGAGGCCCGCCAACGAGGTCATTGACCAGGCTCTCAAATGGCTCGCAAAGCCGCGGCAGAAGCCCTTCTTCTTGTGGGTTCACTTATATGATCCGCATCATCCTTACAAACCACCAGCTCCTTTCAATGAGAAATACAAGTCGAATCTCTACGACGGGGAGATCGCGTTCACTGATACTCAGTTGGGAAGGCTGCTGGGCTATTTGAAGGGACACGCGCTTTACGACCGCACGCTGGTGGTGCTGAGCGGAGACCACGGCGAGGGACTGGGCGAGCACGGCGAAAAAACCCACGGCTTCTTCATTTACAATTCGACGCTACACGTACCGCTCATCATCAAGCCGCCGCGCCGCGCTAAGTTGGCTGCGAAAGTACTGTCAAACCAGGTCAGCCTGGTCGACCTGATGCCGACCACGCTCGGCCTGCTCAGCGCTCCGGTGCCTGCCAAGGTGCAGGGAAAGAGTCTCGCCGGTCTTCTGCATGGCAGCGATGTTGAAGGCAGCCCCTTGTACTCGGAGACGTATTTGCCGCGAATTCACTTCAACTGGAGCGAACTGCGTGGCCTGAATGCGCGTGATTATCACTTGATTGACGGGCCCAAGCCGGAGCTGTATGACGTTTCCAAGGACCCTCGTGAGCTTCATAATTTGTACGCTGAGAAGCAGGCAGTCAGCGGCGAACTGCGGGGCCGGCTCACGGCAGTGATACGGCAGTACACCCTCGAGCATGAGATGGCGCAGAAGTCGACGCTCGACCCGGAACTTGCCGATCGGTTGCGGGCATTGGGGTACACGGCGTTTGCCGCCGGCGAGGATTCCCCGGTCAGCGACCGCAAACTGCCTGACCCGAAGGATCGCATCCAAGTGTACGAGGCGGTAAGCGAAGCGCTCGAGGATAGCCAGCATGGCCGGTTCCAGGAGTCCATTGACAAGCTGAAGACCACGCTAGCAACGGAAGAGAACTCCGTGCCGGTCCACTATTTGCTGGGACTGAATTATTACCGCACGAAAGACTTTGCCAACGCGGTCGTGGAGTTCAAGAAGGCACTCGACCTCAGTCCCAACTACATGCTGGCAGTCTTCAATCTGGGACTGGCGCATGCAGCACTGGGCCACGACGAGGAATCCATCAAATACCTCAAGCGCACGCTGGAACTGGATCCCACGAACTTCACAGCCGCATTCGACTTGGGCGTCGCATACCTCCACAAACAGATGATTCCAGAGAGCACCGGAGCTTTCCAACAGGCGGTCACAATCTACCCCGACTTTGCGCCGGGTTACAAAGCGCTGGGCGAGATGCTGGTTTATCAGGGCAAGCTTGACGAAGGAGTGAAAGAGCTGCGCACAGCAGTGCGGTTGGCTCCAGGCGATCCTCGCAATCACGAGGCCTTGGCAAAGGCTCTACAGGCGAAGGGCCTAAGCATCGAAGCCGCGGAGGAAATGCGCAAGGCGCAGGAGCGGCGGCAATGAAGTTTGCGCCGACCTTTGTGGCATGGGTCGTGACATCCGCGCTGATGGTATGCGGCGCGTCAGCCCAAGCCCCGCGACGCACGATGCCAAAATCATCCGCAGGCGTCAATATCCTGTTGATCACGATTGATACCTTGCGAGCCGATCACGTGGGCGCCTACGGAGCCAAAGGAGCCGAAACACCCACTATCGACGCCCTGGCGCGTGATGGAGTGCTGTTCGAGCGAGCTTACTCACAGGTCCCGCTTACGCTTGCTAGCCACACCAGCCTCCTGACCGGGACCTATCCCTTTCGCAATGGCGTGCAGGACTTTACAGGGCAGCCATTGAGACCGGAGATCCGGACGGTTGCAGAGGCGCTCAAGACAAATGGCTACGATACGGCGGCGATCGTAAGTTCTTACGTACTCGACCGTAGCTGGGGCTTGGATAAGGGCTTCAACCTTTACTACGATGTATTCAGAGGTAGTAGCTTTCTCGAAAATGATCCAGGCCTCGTCGAACGCAAGGCTGGACCGAGCGTCGACCAAGCCTTGCGGTGGCTCCGGCAGCCCCACACAAAGCCGTTCTTCTTATGGCTGCACTTGTATGATCCACACAGCGGATATGAGCCGCCGGAACCATTTCGAACCCGGTTTGCAGAATCGCCATACGACGGAGAGATCGCATATGCTGATAGCCAGTTGGCGCGGGTAATCAACTATCTGAAACAACGGCGCCTGTACGACGGGATGCTGATCGTCCTTGCCAGTGATCATGGCGAGTCGCTCGGCGAACACGGCGAAAAGGAACACGGGTACTTCGTGTATCAGTCGACGCTGCGCGTTCCATTGGTTGTCAAACCGCCAGCGGGCAGTCGAGCCCGTCCCCGCCGGATGGCCGAACCGGTGCAGGTCATGGGCATTGCGCCAACCATTCTGACCACCCTTAAGCTGCACGACCCCATCGAGAAGCAATTCGAAACAGACAGCTTGCTGGCAGAGAAGTCGAACCCGGAGGCTGCCGATGTTTACAGCGAGAGCTTCTACTCGTTCAGCTCGTTTGGTTGGAGTCCTCTCAGGACCATCAACAACCGAACTTATCAATACATCGAGGCGCCCAAGCCCGAGCTGTACGACCTCCGCAACGACCCGGCTGAGACGAAGAACCTCATCACCGACCAACCGGCTATCGCATCGGTCCTGAACGACAAGCTTAAGGAACGCGTGCGCCGCTATGCCCCTCAGGAGCATCCGACGGGTACCTCTGAGCTTAGCGCCGAAGCAGCGGAGAAATTGCGTTCTTTGGGTTATATGGCTTACCGTTCGCCGGTGTCGGCGGAGGCGCTGGCTGCAGGCCTGCCTGACCCCAAAGACAAGATCTGGGACTTTAATGCAGTGCTGGACGCGGTGGATGCCGGTAAGCTAGGAAATACAGAGCATGAGCGCGAATTGTTGAGTCAGGT
>QIAR01000765.1 GCA_003225595.1 Acidobacteriota bacterium
CGAGCTGTTCACCGGATGGAAAAAGCCTGGTCTATGGCAATTGGGCTGACAAAAGATGACTACGTGTGCATGCTGAGGCACCTGGGCGTGGAAGGGGCAAAGAAATCAGAGCATTCCTCTGAAAATCCGAAACTCAGGTCAAAAATTGCGTGGGAGCGTGACTGATCTTCCGATCTGCTATACGGAAATCGGCTTCAAAGTGACGGGCCACGTGCGAGAACAATAACGGCGTCTCGCGGGAGCACACCCCCTGGTCCAAAAGTCTGTTCGCCAGCCTGCTAGCCTACTGAACGGTCAGGCCGACGCTGGTCGAATGGACCAGGCCGCCACTCGTGCCCGTAATGGTCAACGTGAACGTTCCAGTCTGCGCCCTTGGGTTTGCCTTTACGGTCAAGGTCGATGTGCCTGATCCCGTCACCGACGTCGGGTTGAAGCTGCCACTGGTCTTCGGAGGCAGTCCGCTGAGGCTGAGAGTGACAGTCCCGGAGAATCCTCCCGAACCGGTGATGGTCACGGTGTAGATCGTGCTCGAACCCCGGCTCACGGTTCGACTGCTAGGCGTGACAGAGATGGAGAAGTTCGTTGACCCGCTCACTACGAGGCTGACCCTGACGCTGTGGACCAAACTGCCGCTGGTCGCGACGATGTCAAGCGGGTAGCTGCCCACGGGCGTCGAGACCGACGTGCTGACTGTCATGGTCGAAGAGCCCGAAGTCGTGACCGAGGTGGGATTGAAGTTGGCCGTCGCCCCGGCCGGTAGTCCGCTTACAGAGAAGGTCACCGTGCCGCTGAAGCCTCCGGAAGGTGCAACACTCAGGTCATAGCTCGTGGTACTGCCTTGCCCCACGGTCTGCGAGACCGGAGTTGCCGAAAGAGTGAAATCCGGTTGAGTGGGCGTCGTAACTGTCAGCGTGTTCGAGGGTTGGGAAACATTGTCGCTGGCGTCGAATGCAGTGACGTAATAGCTGTACGTCGTACTCGCCTGGACGCTGGTGTCCGAGTAGGAAGTGGTGATTGAGGCCCCGATCTTGACGCCGCCACGGAACACGTTATAACCGGAGACGCCGACGTTATCAGTACTCGCCGCCCAGGCGAGATCGACATGAGTCGAAGTTACGCTCGTGGATGTGAGATTCTGAGGTGGGCTCGGTGGCTGCAAATCGGCGGTCGTGTCCGTAAACCGCGCCACCTTCTCCTGATCTACACCATTGACTTGGGTGAATTCCCCGACCGCATACAGTTGCGCCGCATTCACCAGCACTCGCCAGACGCCGTCATAGTCGCCTATCATCTCCGGATCCCAGTTCAGGTCAAGGTGACCGTCCAACGTGAGCGCTGCCAGCTTCATGCGCGGGACGCAGGTTTCGGGGTGGTCGTAACAGTTGAAAGTAAGACCGGGATCCGGAGCCACGTGGGTGAAGTGTCCGGCAACAATCAGGCGATTGCCCATAACCACGACGTCTTGCGCCTGACCGTTGGTATCGGTCCGCCAGATCTGCGTCCCTGAGCTGAGATCGTAGGCTGCCACCCAATCCGAGCCACCCATCCCGATGTACACCCGATTGCCCACCACGTCCACGCCTATACCGTAGAGGCTGGTGCTGCACGGACAACCGGCAACCCATGACTGGACCGCCCCAGTCTGCGTGTCCAGACGAGCCACCGAGTCTCGTGGAACCCAGATCCCGTCCGGACCAGCAACGTTCTTGAAATGTCCCACGATAAATATTGACTGCCCGTCGGGGGCGAAAGCCATGTCACGCGGCCGATCGTCGGCCGAAGGTGTCCAAATCGGGTCTAGGGCGCCATCGAAGGCAAACGCGGCCAGCCGATTTCGGGGTTGCCCATTCGCCAGGGCGAATCCTCCTCCGACGTAGAGTCTTGACGCATCTGCCGCCAGAGTCCAGACAACTCCGATATCTGGATGGAAGCTGGTGTCCAGCGCTCCGGTCCCTGCATCGATAGCTGCGAGATCGCGGTGTGCCGCGCCTCCAACGTCGCTGAACGATCCTCCTATATACAGCTTCCCCCCAGCCACGGTTAAAGCGTAGACAATCGAACCCGTTCCCGTTACTGCGGGCATCTGAAGGCCTGGAACCGGCGCGCCGGTCGTGGCGTCAATCGCAGCCAAGTTGCTTACGGCAATCACCTGACCGCCCTGGTTCGGAGGTTTTTCCCGCAACTCCGTGAACTGGCCTCCGACCCAGATGACGTTGTTAAAGTGGGCGATTGCCCGCACCGGCCCATTCGTCATCCAGGTCGGGTCGGCGAGATTGGGCAGAGCCGCCCGGGCATTGGGTGCCGTTGCGGCAACACCAGTTAATATCAACGTAAGAACAAGAAATCCCCGGTGAGTTATCAAGAAGTAGGCGCGCATCGAAACCTCCTAGGCAGGCTACCAAGCCTAGCCTGCTCAATCGAACTCGCGGCGCGTGAAAAACAGCGCATTGGCATTGGAACCGACCCGCCGGATCGTGCCCACTACAATTCACCCATGACCCCCAACCATCACGGCATACTCAGCGATGTCTTGCCCTACTCTTCGAGCCATACCCTAGAAAGAAGGTCGATCATGTGCTCGATCTCCTCTATACTTCAACGTGCGGATACCGTCGAATGAGTGTGGGCTACAGCCGGAAGGTTTCAGGAGCCGGACAAGCGTGAGCGAAGTGGCTGGCCCTCACCGCAAGTTTGACCGCGATTGTGCGCTCGGCGCGCTGGCCTGTCAAGAAGAGAGATGCGCGGTGTCATATCACATTAGCAGTGGCCACCGCTTCGCGGTGGTTGTACGAGCCTGAAACTCGATCAGAGCGCTTGAAAGCCGGGGAGTAGCTCGGTCCACGCCCAGCCCAAGAATCCTCGCCTTCGGCTTGCTCCCGAGCTGTATGAACAGCTTCGCAACCAGGTGCTGCGCCGAGATGGCTGGAGATGCCAAGCATGCGGCACGACGTCAAATCTTGAGGTTCATCACAAGGAATTTCGCAGCCCCGGTCCGGCAACGATTGCGAGCAGAACCTGATTACCCTCTGTATCACATGCCACGCCAGCCTGCATTAGCGCATTACCCTGGGCCATCTTGCGCAGCCGAGTATCGTCGTGGGAGCAAGAACTGAGCTTCAACACCGGGGACCGGAACGAGGCCGCTCAACTTGAACTCGACCGCATACAAATTGCTGTAGATCGTGTGGCCGAGTCGTTGCAGGCGATAGTTTGGTGTTCCGCGCCCTTCTTCACCTCATCTGGCGGTAGTCGCAGTTTTACTCGTACGTCCTACCCTGCAGGTTGTCCATGGCATCGGTTCCGCAAGACTTTTTTTCCGGTCGAATGCACCGAGCTGCCGAGCCTGCGGTGAATGAAATTGCGAGCGGAGATGGCATTACCGGGGGAACGCTCTCTCGATTTCCAGCTGAGGCAGGACAGGGCGGGGAGTGCCCCATAAGACTACTGGCGAGAA
>QIAR01000134.1 GCA_003225595.1 Acidobacteriota bacterium
GCCAAGACCATCAGCCGCAGCATCGCCTGATATTCCTCGCCGGAACCGTCGCACCAATAAACGCGGTCCGGTTTGCACATGTGCGCAACTTCTTCGACCCAGCTTGCAAGCTGCTTATGCTTGTTTTCGCTGCCGGTCTCAACTTCCATGGCAAGACTGGACATAAAGGCGTCTCTCCTCGCGTGACCCACTGAAACTTGCGTCTGCTATGAAGGCAAACAGATATTTTCCCTCATTTCGGGCGATCATTCCAATTATTGATGATCATTGGAGTGCGGGGCAGTGGCGCATCGATTTCGCAATTTTCGCCTCGGCACGCCTGGATGCATTTGTGCGGGATCATACCTACCGTGATCATGAGACTCGACAGCGCTTGTTTATGGGGAAAAGGTCTCTACGAAACGTAACGCGCCTATGGTTGCGATACCGACTGCGACTCGAGTTCAGAAACGACCGAATCCAGGTGCTTGAGGGTTTCCGTGACGGTGAGGGAGTACATTTCCCGGCCCACGCCTTCGCCGGATTCGAGCGCTGTCTTCAAGTAATGACCGGCGATTTCCACCGCCAGCGGATCGGTGATCATTTTGCCGGTGCGCTGGTTGTATTCCACCCATGCTGTGTGCGGTAGCGCAACCCACACTGGGCGCCCGTCAACCAGGAACTTGATGTCAATGGCGTCGGCATGCCGCGTGGAGATAGCGACGATCAGCGCCTGGTAGACACAGTGCACTTGCCTCTTGGTCCAGCGGTCGACAGCATGGAAGTTTTCGTGCATGCGCCACAAAACTATAACGGAGCGGAGAGGTGAGCGGCAAACCCGCGCTGCCTTCGGGGCTTTGGATCAGAAAATAGAGGGCAGCCCTTTGTCAGCTGCCCTTTCTTACGCCAGGTGTCTTATGCTGCTCGAGCGGAGGCTGAGGCCGGCCGGTAGCCAGACTCACCAGCCTTCTTCATCGCCTGTACAGCCTCTTGGACTGACAACAGCGGAGTGGTCTGGACGGCTTTGCAAGCGCCTCCGCCGGCAAAAGCAATGGCGATGGCTGCAGCGCTGACGTTGTCCGGCATCTCAGTGATGACGACAACATCATATTCACCGAAGGCGAACCAGGCGCTCTTTATTTTTCCGCCCAACTTTTCTATCGCAGGCCTTACAGCTTCGATGCGATCCTGCGGGTGTTTCACGAGAGCTTCCCAGCCCTCACGCGAGTACGCGACCTGATGCAAGTAATGTGGCATAACACCTCCTCAGATGGCTGTGGCTGCGCATAATCCCAGACCGTCGTGCCAAAGTCAAGATGCGTGACAAAGAAATTTTAAGTGCTGTGGCTTAAGGCAGGGGTGAAACGACGGAGTTGCTTGCGTTGACGAACGCATTCTGCTCCCGGATGCTCGAACTGCGCAGGCATCGATCGGGCCCGCTATGTGGAAAAAGAATTACATAATCGTGACAACCATCACAGATGATCGCTAATCAGTGTTCCACTGCGTTCTGCGCAAAGGATCGCCATCCCGCGTTGCAACGAAACCCCCGTCATTTCCGCTAGTATGTTTCTGTGCGTCCACTCACCTGGAAGGGATGCTCTCACAATGGATGGTGTCGCCGCGGTGAACATTCTGCTGAATGACGTCGAAACTCGGGTACTAGGTTCGCTTATAGAGAAGGACATTACCACTCCGGATTACTATCCCCTTTCCTTGAACGCGCTGGTCAACGCGTGCAACCAGAAAAACAATCGCGATCCGGTGATGAATCTGAACGGAGACGCTGTGAGGGAGGCGTTGCACACTCTCCAGGAAAAACGCCTGGCAGGACCTACCAGCAGCGCCGACAGCCGTGTGACTAAGTACGAGCATCGGTTGCAGGAGGCCTTCAACTTTAATCGCGGCGAGACCGCCATCCTCTGCGTGTTGTTGTTGCGCGGCCCGCAGACGCCCGGTGAGCTTCGTGGACGCACGGAGCGCATGCATCGCTTTGACGATCTGACCGAGGTGCAATCTACTTTGCAGCGCCTGGTGCAGCGCGAGCCGGCACTGGTCAAAATGCTCCCCAGGGAACCTGGCACCAAGGAGGCGCGCTATGTGCACCTGCTATCGGGTGATGTGAAGGGTTGGGAACCACCAACGGCATCGGGTGCGGCACTCACTGGCAACTCGTCTTCCAGCAATTCGTTCTCGAGCAGCTCAGCGATTCGCAATTCAGGGGATGGCGAGCGAATTGCGCGCCTGGAGGATGAAGTAACAAACCTTCAGAAAGAGGTCGCCGACTTGAAACAGCAGTTCACAAATTTCCGTAAGCAGTTTGAGGACTAGCCGTCCATGCGGGGGCGCCTCTGGCGCAATACGGTTCGAAGACTCATTGTCGCAGGCATTACTTGTGCAACTAAGGGATAGACACGAGAGCTCACGCTGGTCACACGTACTCCCGCTCGTTCTCCCGAATTGCCTTGTAGCGCTCGAATGCCTTCCTCTCGTCTTCCAGCCCCAGCGCCGAACGGAGCGTGCACCCGCGGAAGGTGTGGGTTAGCATCGATGCCTTCCTTCCGCTCAGGCAAGGGGCGGGAGAGAGCAGCGGGAACCGTACCGAATGCCGAGATTGTAACGCGGCTCGCGGTAAAATAGGGGATTAGATTAGCTTGGTAAGCGCGGCTCAGCCGGTGTTTCTGCGGGCCCCCAAAGAGGATTAATGTTCGAAGCCACCGTGGAAGACTCCTTTGCCGCCGGGCATTACCTGCGCAATTACAAGGGTAAGTGCGAGAAGCCGCACGGGCACAACTACAAGGTGCGGGTGACCCTGGCTGGCGAGCAACTGGACAAGGCCGGTCTGCTGCTGGATTTCAAAGATCTGCGGGATGTGATGAAGCAAGTCATCGACCGGTTGGATCACCAGATGATCAATGAACTGGAGCCGTTCACGCAACTGAATCCATCGGCCGAGAATCTGGCCAAGTATTTCTACGACGAAACCAATAGCAAGCTCGACCGCGTGTCCAATGGCCGTGTGCGCGTGAAGAAGGTTACGATCTTTGAAACGGACACGACGACGGCGACGTATTCGGAATAACTTGTCACTCGAGCGACCCTTCGGCGCGAGTGCGCAGCGAAGCGAGTCGGGGAAGCTCTATTTTTCGAGGAATGTTTCCCGTTGTAGGGTCCCTCGACGCGCTTTTTGCCCTTTCGCTGCATGAAAGGCAAGGCTTGCTCGGAGAGACAAGCGGATAGGTCAGTGTCGACACGAATAAAATTGTGCCCTTCCCAGTTCCCAGACCGATAGCTGATGGCTGAAAGCTGCAATCAGTGCAGATAACTGAAATCTACAAATCGATCCAGGGCGAGTCGACGTACGCCGGACTGCCGTGCGTGTTCGTGCGGCTGACTGGGTGCAACTTGCGCTGCAACTGGTGCGACAGCGAGTACACGTTCACCGGCGGGCATCCCATGACGCTGGAGGAAGTGGAGACTGAGGTTGAAAGTCTCAGCCCCCGGGGCGGGCTAGTCGAGATCACCGGCGGGGAGCCTATGCTGCAAGAACGCGAGCTGGTACCACTGATGCAGCGATTGCTGCGGTCCGGTTATACAGTGCTGCTTGAGACCAGTGGTGAGCGGCCACTGGAGCATGTGCCCAAGGGCGTGATTAAAATTGTGGACGTGAAATGTCCCGACTCCGGCGAGCCCGATACGTTCAACATGGATAACTTGGACGCGCTCGAAGCGCACGACGAAGTGAAGTTTGTGCTGAGTGATCGATCGGATTATGAGTTTGCCCGCGACTTCGTGGCGCGGCACAATTTGACCTCGCGGATCAATGCGGTGCTCTTTTCTCCGGCATTCAGCAAGGAAGCCACTGGCGGGCGCGACACCGAACATTGCCTTCTCGACCCACGAGAACTAGCGGAATGGATGCTGGCGGACAATGCCCCAGCGCGACTGGGGCTGCAGATCCACAAGTTCATTTGGGACCCAGCGATGAAAGGCGTTTAAGCTTGAGTTATTGATCGTTGATTGAGAACCCCGGTGCCTTGATGGCTTGAAGCGCGCAAATATCGCAGGAGGCTGATCATGAGTTCAAGCATTCCGTATAGCGCAGAGCAGGATGATCTCTTCTATCCCTGCAAGCGTGGAGAGTTTTTCCCAGCCGGAAGGCCGGAGTCGGAAGCGGCCTTGTGCGCGGAGCTGGCGCGGCTTGCATACTGCAAGCAGGAATCCAGTTTTGCTTACGATCAGGATAAGATTCGAAGCATTCTCCGTGGCATCGGCTTTAGCAGTTGCCAATTTTTCGAGAGCCAAACAGATCCAAAAGGGAAGGGTGTCCATTGCTTCCTGGCCTCTCGCGATGACAAGCGGTTGGCCATTGTCGCTTTTCGGGGAACCGACAAAGACGATATTAGGGATTGGGGCTTCGATCTCAACGCGATACCTCGGGACTGGCAGCGTCGCGGCAAGGTACATTCGGGCTTCGCGAAAGGCCTGGATGAACTTCTAAGAAACCAGAAGCTTGGTTCAGCTCTCGAATCCATAAAGTGCAAATTGCTCTTTACCGGGCACAGTCTGGGTGCGGCCATGGCTACTCTGCTGGCAAGCCTGAGGAATGCTGCTTCTCTTTATACCTTCGGGTCGCCGCGGGTGGGCGACGCAGATTTCGTAGCCACGCTGCAAGGTGTGGGCAACCATCCGTTTTGTCGATTGCAAAGATTTAGTTACTCACTTGCCGAAAGGCGTGGGGTACGTGCATCTCGGGAAGCCATACTACATCGACGTGAGCCGCAAGGCGACATTCGATCCCAGTCATTTCTTCATGCTGGAAGATGGGCTCCATGCGGATCTGGAGTACCTGGAAAAGTACTTGAGGCCAGGTAATGTGCTATTGCGAGGACTTGCCGATCACGCTCCGATCAATTACGTTTGGCCACTCGCAGCGGATCGTTCGCAGCTGCCGTCAAGCCTCCAAGCTACTACCGGTGGTGGATAGTTCCATATCGAACGGCATCTAATAGAAATGAGGGAAAGCCAACAACGCGCGGTGGTGCTGCTGAGTGGTGGCATGGATTCTTGTGTATGTGCGGCACTGGCGGCGCGGGACTATGAGGCAGCGGCGGTGCACGTCAGCTACGGGCAGCGCACCGAAGAGCGTGAGCAGCACTCGTTTTTCGGCATTTGTGACCGTTTGGGAATCGGTAATCGCCTGGTGGTGCGCGACGAAGCGCTGCAAGCGATTGGTGGGTCGGCGCTGACGGACCCAAATATCGCGGTGCCTGAGTCGGGAGGCCCCCATCAACGAATGTCGATACATGAGATGCCGGATCAACGAACGCCGCGTCCCAGAGTGATGGAGCACAAGCCCGTGCAGGACATTCCGGTGACCTATGTTCCTTTCCGCAACGCGCACTTTCTGGCCGTGGCGGTGAGCTGGGCCGAAGTGCTGGGCGCGGAAAAGGTCTATGTCGGCGCAGTTGAACAGGACAGTTCTGGATACCCAGACTGCCGTCCTGCGTACTACCGAGCGTTTAATGAAGCGGTTAAGGCGGGCACGAAGGAGGGTCGGATCGAAATCGTTACCCCGCTGATCGCGATGCGGAAGGCCGAGATCGTGAGGCTCGGTCTTGAACTGGGCGCGCCCTTCGATTTAACTTGGTCTTGTTACAGTCGCGAAGATCGGGCCTGTGGAGTGTGCGACAGTTGCGTGCTGCGGTTGCGGGCATTCGAACAGGCCGGTGTCGAGGACCCAATCCCCTACTTGGAACCGGTGGGGAACGGCTGAGAGTAGCGCGAAATTCGCTGATTGATTCTGGACTGTTGATTTCAGAGCGCAGATTTGTGACTTGCTATCTGCGGTGTTGGTGATTGGCATTCGAATCTGAAAAATCTGCAATCTCTTGTGAGCCGGGAGGCCAAAATGAAGCAACATTTCGTAATTGTGGTGCTCGTTGCCTTGATGGCAGGACTGTGCGTGCCTCCAGTCCTTGCTCAGGTTACGGGCAGCGTGAAAGGCGTGTGCAAGGACGTGGAGGGCAAGCCGGTCACAGGAGCTACCGTTGAGTGGCTTAGTAACGACACCGGGCGTAAGTACACGCTTAAGACAAACAACAAGGGCGAGTACTTCTCGCTGGGCATCGTACCCGGCAAGTACAAGGTTACCCTGAGTAAAGATGGCAAGGAACTGTTCCACTTCAGCAACGTCCCTGTCGGAGTTGATGAAGTCGACCTCGACTTCGATTTGAAAAAAGAGCAGGCACAGGGGGCTCAGGGACAGGGGATGAACCCTGAGCAGGCAAAGCAAATACAGGAGCAACAGGCCAAGCAGCAAAAAGAGGCGATGACCGTCAAGACCCTGAATGAAAAGCTGAATGCTTCCAACCAGGCAGCGCAAGGCGGCGACTACGACCAGGCGATCAGTATCCTGAACGAAACCACGCAGATGGACCCAACGCGCGATCTACTCTGGTTCAAGTTGGGTGATGCTTATCGTATGTCCGCTACCAAGCAAACCG
The DNA here is from genome assembly GCA_003225595.1 of Acidobacteriota bacterium. GTDB lineage: Bacteria > Acidobacteriota > Terriglobia > Terriglobales > Acidobacteriaceae > Gp1-AA124. The sequence continues at coordinate 6,486 of QIAR01000134.1, forward strand.
ATCCAAACGAGAAGAGCAAGCGCTTTGGGCAGGCGATTGAAGCCTACAACAAGGCGATCGCCATCAAACCCAACGGCTCCTATTACAACAATCTGGCGGAGGCCTACGCCAAATCCGGCAAAGTTGACGACGCTGTGAAAGCTTACCAACAGGCTGCCCAGCTCGACCCTGCCAACGCACCGCAGTACAGCTTCAATACCGGCGCGGTGCTCACCAACGCAGGCAAGGTCGATGAAGCCATCCAGGCGTTTGACAAGGTCATTGCCGCAGATCCGAATAAAGCGGATGCTTACTACTGGAAAGGGGTGAACATGATTGGCAAGGCCACGCTCAAAGGTGACAAGATGGTTGCTCCCGAGGGTACCGCCGAGGCCTTCAAGAAATACCTGGAACTGCAGCCCAGCGGACAGTATGCGGAGCCGGCTAAGCAGATGCTGGCCAGCATCGGAGCGAGCGTGGAAACAAAGTTCGGAAAGAAAAAATCAACGAAGAACTAAGAGAACCTGCAGCTAACTAATAGCTGTTACTTTGACTGAGCAGTGAAGCTTCTGCGAAGCAGGCGATGAGAAACTCAGGGCCGTCTGGAAGCCGCCCTTTCGAGCTGGCAACTGGTCTTTCCCTTCAACCGGTCGGTAAAGACATAGCTTGCCACATCTCACACGGAGAGGAATTGCAGAGTGTAGATTCCAGATTTTCTGGATATGCAGCATTAAACTCGCGCTGCGGTCTAAGATCTGCGACCTGAAATCTGAAATACTTTTCTCTCTGTCTCCACATATTGAAGCGGGCCCAATGTTAACAATCGGGCGCAAAGAGTACGCAGCACTCCGGATGCACGGTGAGGAAACCTATCCCCACGAGTGCTGCGGCGTGCTGCTCGGCCGCATGGACGGCGACCAGCGCATCGTGACCTCGATCGCACGCTGCGGCAACACTCGCGATGATTCGCCGCATAACCGTTACCACATCGATCCGCGAGAGCTAGTGGAGATCCAGCGTGAAAGCCGGAAGCGCGGAGAAGACATCATCGGCTTCTACCACTCGCATCCCGACCATCCCGCTCGCTGGTCGCAAACGGACTTGGCCGAGGCACATTGGTACGGCTGTTCGTACGCGATCACCAGCGTGGAAAAAGGTAAAGCTGAAACAACAAGTTCGTTTGAGCTCTCCGGCAACGACGAAAACGACAAGAAGTTTTCGGAGGAGAAGATCGAAATCTCATAGCCTCGCCACACGGCTCTCACGCCAGCGCTGGGATCGACCCTAGCGCCCCTTGTTCAACTTCACCTGCCGATGCGTGGGAAACAGAGATAGTTATACGGAAGACGAAAACATGAACACCACCACGGTGATTCAAGGCACAAGTGCTTGAATCCGCTGCGCCGACGGGCGCATCTTTATTGGAATGAGTGGTATGAAGATGAAAATACACATCCCAACTCCGCTTCGGCAATACGCAAATAAGCAAGATACTGTAGC
>QIAR01000771.1:0-1376 GCA_003225595.1 Acidobacteriota bacterium
GGCATCGTCGCTACCGAGCTGCGCCGCGACGTGAGCCAGGAACTCGATGACTATTTCGAGATCGTTATCGATTCTTCGCACGATCGGCGCAACGCCTATTTGTTTCAGATCAACCCGCTTGGTACACAGCGTGATGGCCTGATCACGGAGGAGTCCCACAGCGAGACAGGTGATGGCGATCCTGGCTGGGACGGCGTCTGGACCTCTCAGGCTCGTATCACCTCACAGGGATGGGCAGCCACTATCGGGATTCCCTTCTCTACGCTGAATTTCATGCAATCGCGTGACGTCGTTTGGGGAATTAATTTCAAGCGTTTTATCCGCCGAAAGAACGAAGAAGACCTGTGGTCTGGCTGGCGGCGCGTCTTTGGCATGACCAAGATCAGCCAAGCGGGTGAACTGCAGGGTATTTCCGAGATCGGCAGCGGGCGCCTCTTCATCGTCAAGCCTTATGCATTGGGTGGATTCCGCCACTTGCCTCCGAGTGCAACCGACACCGGCCTGACACCGGGCACGAGCGCGCTGCACACCGGCGGCGTAGATATCAAGCTGGGACTTCGTTCCAATTTGGTGGCTAATCTGACCGCCAATACGGACTTTGCCGATGCTGACGTAGATACCCAGCAGTTCAATCTGATGCCGTACAAAATTTTCTTTCCCGAGAAGCGCCAGTTTTTTCTGGAAAATGCCGGTATCTTCGACTTCCCCCTAGGCAGTGGCGAGAGCGCAGACCGGCTGTTTTTCAGCCGAGATATCGGGATTGATCCAGTTACCGGTCAGGAGGTTCCGATCAACGGCGGCGGAAAGATTACTGGGTCATTGGCTGGCTTTGATTTGGGAATTATGGACGTGGAAACCCGTCACTCCGGCCCTAATCCTTATGCGAACTATGCGGTCGTGCGGCTCAAACGCTCGCTGCCCGGCGGCTCCTACCTCGGGGCGATGGGGATCGACAAGCGCTCCGGTAGTGTTACTGACAGCTTCAACCAGGCTGGGGGCTTGGATGTGCGCTTTGTGCTGGTAAGAAATCTGGTGCTGAATGGCTTTGCCGCCGAGACACGCACATCCAATTTTTCCGGAGCCCAAACCGACCTTGGTGCAGGCCTCAGTTATCAGAGCAATTGGGTGGAATTAGTTGCCGGTCATCGCAAGATCGGTGCGAATTTCAACCCAGAGGTGGGGTTCCTCGAACGTACCGACTGCATATGCGACTTCCTCGATCTGAATTTCAAAGCTCGACCGAAAATCCGCGGCGTGCGCGAATTGAACTTCGAAGGGTTCATCTTCCACGCACCCGATACGCGTGGCGCGCTCCAGACACAGGAATGGCAGAGTACGTTCCGAGCCAACTTCCACAATGGCTCCTACAGCGACGA
>QIAR01000771.1:1441-4350 GCA_003225595.1 Acidobacteriota bacterium
CATCATTGAACCATTCAATATTTACAAGCAGGTAGTGATCCCGGTCGGTCTCTACCACTGGACTCGCCACCAGGTGACTTATGGCTCGCCGCAGGATCGGCGACTCACCTGGAGTCTTTATGAACGATTCGGTAGCTATTACAGCGGGCGCTTGAACGAGGCGCGCATTCGCGGCACGTACAGAGCAAACGAGCGGCTTTCGTTCAGCTTAAGCGAGCAGTGGAACCGCTTCCGGCTGCCCTTTAGTGGGGGGAACTTCTCCGTGCTTTTCGGGAGTTTGCAGACGAATTATTCGTTTTCGCGCTTTCTGACGCTTTCCACGATCTTGCAAATGGATACTGCCAATACACAGGGGGCGAGCGCCAATATCCGCCTGCGGTGGAATTATCGTCCCGACAGCGATATGTTCGTTATCTACACTGCGGGACAGCGGTTCGCCAGCCTCGCTGCTGCCAACCCGACTCAATTGATGGAGCACCGCTTCGCCGTAAAGTTCACCTACTCGTGGCGACCATGAGCCCACGCGTGGGTCGAGACGAGTAATTATCCGGCATTAATATACTTGACTGACTGTAACTTTTCTGCCACCTTTCGGACATGGAAAGCCCAAAGACACTTCAGCAAGCCATCCAATTCTTCAGCGATTTTGAGAACTGCCGCCAGTTCATGATTGCGGTTCGCTGGCCAGATCGCAAAGTACGCTGTCCCTACTGCGATTCCGAGAAGGTCACCTATCTCGAAAAGGCGCGGCTCTATCGCTGCTATGGCGACCATCCCAAACAGAAGTTTTCTCTCAAGATCGGCACCGTATTTGAGGACTCGCCTATCCCGCTAGAGAAGTGGTTGCCCGCAGTGTGGCTGCTGGTTAATTGCAGGAATGGCGTGAGCAGCTATGAAATCCACCGCGCCCTTGGCGTGACTCAGAAAAGCGCGTGGTTCATGCTGCATCGGATTCGCCTAGCTGTGCAGAGCGGACCATTTCGCAAGCTCGGCGGCGGAAAGCGGTTGACCTTCGCGGAAGTGACTGGCAAGGTGGAAGAAACGCCCTTTTAATCCTTGGCGTGGGAAGCGCGGGAAGCGGAAGAACGTTTAGCCGACGTTCGTTTCCGCCCCTTGGCTCTTTTCTCGGCATCAAGTTTCGCTTTGATTTCCGAGTGCGGCACAGCTACAAGCCGCTTCATAAAATCCGTGAACTTGCCGAAATCGCCCTCAACATTCTTGCCGGAGTTGGTCGGGCGAGTTGGTTTTTGCGGTACGACACTAGGAGTGTGCAATGTCGTGCGACAAAAGTCAATATTGCGCCTACGCCCACGTTTCGGCCATGCTCGCGCGGACTGGCCTTCCTTGGTGGCTTGCTATGTTTGAAATAGAACTCTACTTTGACGATAGCGGCACGGACGGCGGTACTCCGGTTGCCGTCGCTGCCTGCTATGTCTCCTCCAAGGAGCAGTGGGGCGAATTTGTGCGCAATTGGGATGAAGTTAGAGCTAAAGAAGGATTCGATGTTTTCAGCATGGCTGAGTTTGTCGCAAAGCCAGAGGCGGGCCACAAGCCTTTCTGTCATTGGGACAATCAAAAAAAAGATCGGGTATATGCAAAACTTGCTTCCATCATAAATACCCGCATTCGAAAAGGTTTCGCGCTGGCCGTCCCTAAGAAAGCATTTGATGAGCACGTTTTCCCGGAGTTTAAGGAACAATATGCAAGTGACCACTACACTTGGGCCGTAAAGAGCATTCTTGGACTAGTGGAGAATTGGCGAAAGAAGTTTCGCGTTACCGTTCCTATGCAGTACGTGTTCCATTGGGGATCGCGGTCGGTCGGACAGACACAAATCAAAGCCATCTGGCACGAATATGGGGAGATTGAATCCGCCAAAGAGAAGTATGGGATCGTTCCCAATGGTGTGATGTTTCAGGACGAGAGTGTTTTCAAGCCACTCCAGGCCCCAGATATTTTAGCTTGGCAGATGCAGAACCACATGAGGCGCACCGTCATGATAGGACGCGATCCAAATGACCCTACTCTCGCAGTGGAAGTTGGATTCTACAGCACCGCCCAAATTCGAAAGGTGTTCGATGACGCTAAAGCATACAAAGCGGCCACTGGACAATGGCCGTGGATAACTCCGATATCGGCACGCGTGAACCTCACCCAACCGGGGAAGATTTAGCCCGGAATCCCTGTCATCAACAACTGTGCCGCCAGACGTCAGCTAGGTTTTCGTCGTTTGTTAGTCCGCCAATACGAGTTCCTCGATGGCTTTTCCTGCAACTTGACGTGCGTAGGCTGGGTTTTCGTCTACCATAGCAAGCCAATCAAGTTGACTATCGTCCAGGACGATGCGTACAGTGGCAGCATAGCGAAGACCGCCGATTCCAGAAATTACAATTTCGTAAGGTGGGGAGTTTCCTAGCTTAGCATTGAGCACATAGCGAGTATTTGGCCGCGTCACATTCAATTCCTCGCCATTCCACTTGCATGAGAGTGAAATCCCAAGCTCTCGGCTAAGCCGCTCACATATTTCGCCCATTGCTTTTCTGAACTCATTCCAGAAGCTATTTACACCCTTGCCCAACACATCTCTGTCGCTGAGAACCTATCTGTCTCGCAACAACCTACCTTGTTTGTGCTGCAAACGACCCTTAATGTGCCCAATCAAATCTCTGTCCTGATCCTCCATGCTAACGATCTCCAGTCTCCGGCTTGCGCTTTTTATTCGCTGCCGTCCATAATACCAAGCCGGTTACAGTCAGTCAACTATATTAGTGCCCAAAGAAGGCCCGACAGGTAAGCTCGCGAGCCTAAGCTGCCGGGAAACGGTACAAGCCGGTCCCGATCTCGTTCTCGTATCGCAGAAAGTCCTGGTCGTTAGTGAAGACTTGCCACCGACGGCGACTTGCAACGGC
>QIAR01000772.1:0-2029 GCA_003225595.1 Acidobacteriota bacterium
CGAGAGGCTTCCGATGCGGGCCAAGTACACCAAAGTTCGTGCTCGCTCGGCGAACGAAGGCTCGGGGACCGCGGGCTGGTCACTCGCCGCGCCAGTGCCCGCGTGTTTTCTGATGGACGAGGAAGACATCGCTGCCCCCTCCTGGCAGTTTAAATAACCGCGTTGGGGTTGTACATGGAGGTTGCATCAACCGAGAACTGAGACTCCGGAAGCACGACCATTCGGCGCTTTGAGCCAGCCCCTTCGTGCACAATCACTTCGTGGCTGCACAACGAATAGGCGGCATCAACCGAGTCAGTGGTTTTGCTTTGGTGCGAGCTCGCACTCCTAATACTTTCGACTTCTATAATACCCGTCAGATTCCAGCAACCTGAGCCTTTGGCTTGGTACCCTGTTTCTTCGGGTCATGATTGTTTCCGTGACGATGATCTCGCTTGCGCTTGGTTTTCAGGCGGCCTTGTCGATCGAATCCAACTTGTTCGTTTCTATGGTTCATATTCTCCTTCAATGCTCGAAGCCTCGTGCGGAAACCGGGCCGTGATGCCCTGTTCCGGAATCGCTAACACTTCGCTACTTTCAAGTCCTCCGGCACTCCAACGTCCTGTCGAGGCTCAAAGTACGAAGATGCCCGAAATCCTTTCGAATAATGGGCACCTTGTTGTCAGTTAGACAGCCTGAACGTTCTCCGCTTGCCAGCCCTTCGGGCCTTTGGTCACGTCGAACTGCACGGCTTGCCCTTCTTGCAAGCTGCGAAAGCCGCCAGCCTGAATAGCGGAGAAATGTACAAAGACGTCCTCGCCATTTTGACGGCTGATAAAGCCATAACCCTTTGCGTCGTTAAACCACTTTACTGTTCCTTGTTCTGCCATTGATATTCCTATTTCTATTGTTGAATTGTGCTGAGAAGAATCGCTGCTGGTGAGAGAGGGCGACGCTGGTTGGCGATACCGACTTTCAACTGCGTGTGAGTCAAACTTAGCTAATATTCATTATACCTCGTAAAACTCGAAACGACTCAGAGTCTTGGGTAGTGGGCTGTTTTGAAATGGGGTCAGATTTCAAAACAGCCCACTACCGAGTCTTGCCATGCCTTAATCTTGCGGTTGTCAGACTCCGGCACCCTAGTCTGGCATGCCGACAACCAAGGCCCGTCTCCGAGGCAGCTCGTTGTCGAGAATTTCCGCCACATATTCCAGTTCGATGCCCCGAAGCTTGCATATGTCGCGTGCTGCATCGTTGAAAAAGTAGACCACATCTCCTCCGAACCGATCCTTTATCCTTCGGCGTTCATCGAGGTCGAACGGGCTCACCGAATATACTTTCAGCTGGCTCGATTCGCGCAAAGCAGCGCTCAGCTGGCGTTGGAATCCGAGCGCTCCTTGCCTCACTTGCGCCATGGTGAAAGAAACAACGTGATAAGGCATAGGACAAACTGAGGATGGCAGAGGACGCCCATTATGTCTAGCAGGCTGCTGAAAAATTGATGTTCACGGCGTAAGAGGCGTTTGTGGTACGCCCCGAAGGCTTGTTTCAAGCTCAGCTGCTGCACTTCCGCCGCGAGTCAGGCGGCTTGGATCGCAACTTTACTCAGGTTCCGCATTCGCACCAGATTGTAGGCCGCACAAGCAAATCTGAACACCCAGTCCACCTTGAAAATTCCACGATGCCGGACTTTCCGCAGCAGCGCAATCGTCTTCAGCCAGCCGAAACATTCTTCGATGCGTTTCCGCTTGATTTGGCTGATGCGATAACCTTCGTGCTGAGTGGTGCGCTCATCGATTGCGCTTCCGCCCCGCCGCTCGCAGTTCTGCGCTACATGCGGCGTGACTCGCAGGTTCCGGCACTCGGCCACAAAGTCGAATGTGTCATAGCCCTTGTCCCCACCTGCGGTCACCCGCTTCGTTCCCGGAAGGTGCTCCAGCATCACCAGTGCCGCGTCGCGCTCTGCCGTCCCGTTGGCTTCGAATACTTCGCTGCCCACGATCAGCCCATTGCGATTCTCCACCAGCAGATTCCCGCTATAACTCAA
>QIAR01000772.1:2095-2503 GCA_003225595.1 Acidobacteriota bacterium
GGATTGCCGGGATCGTCTGGCGAAGGAGGATTCTTGCCCTCCTTCCGCTGAAAACTCTTCACGCTCGCCCACGCTTCCAGCAACGTCCCATCCACCGTGAAGTGTTCGTCCGAAGTCAGTCCCTTGCTCCGCGCTTGCGCTACCACCTGCGCCAAGAATTCCTTGGCCACCTCGGCCTCTAGCAGCCGGTCGCGGTTCTTGGTGAACGTAGTCGCATCCCAAACTTCTTCATCCAAGTTCAACCCCACAAACCAGCGGAACAACATGCTGTAGTCGATCTCTTCCATCAGCAGTCGTTCGCTGCGAATCGAGTACAGCATTTGCAGCAACTGGGCTCGCAGCAGCTTCTCCGGCGGAATCGACGGCCGGCCCGCGCTGGCGTACATGGCGTCAAACCGTGGCGACAAC
>QIAR01000766.1 GCA_003225595.1 Acidobacteriota bacterium
GAGATGAGTTGATGAGTTCTAGTCTGACTAACTCTGATGGCGGGATACTCCAGTACTCCACTTCCTAGGAAACTTGGCATCAAGCATTACTCCCGCATCGCCATGCTCGGTGTGCCTGCGGAGGTAAAGGCGGAGCTCAAAGATGCTATTGCGACCTGTGAATTGTCTCGCAGAGGACGCCGTGCTCTCGACTTTGTTCTTCTGTTTGTTAAAACACAGGCCAAACTGAAGAATGAATTCTCGCGAGTGGCGCAACAATTGGCGCCGGCTGGTATGTTGTGGGTGGCGTGGCCGAAGAAGACTTCCGGCATACCATTCGATCTCAGCGAAAACGAAGTGCGCCGCATTGGATTGGGGATCGGCCTGGTTGACGTGAAAGTTTGTGCGGTAAATGAAGTGTGGTCAGGATTGAAGTTCGTGATCCGGGTGAAGGACCGGCCTGAGTCTCGCTAGTGTTATGTCCCGCGACTTCGTGGCAAAAGTCCCGCGCTGTCATCCTGAGGGAAAGCAAGGATCCATGCATTGCAAATCAACTGCATAGATTCCTCGCGGCCTGAAGGCCACTCAGTGATGACAGCCTCCGAGATATGACGCGAATTAACGGGATATGGCGCGAACTAACCGGACGCGACACTAAAAGAGCACGTCTCCTTGAGTTCTCATTTTTTCTTGGAGTTCTCATTGTTTCTTGAGTTCTCATTTTTTCGGCGCGGCTGAAGCTTGATCTCGACGCGCGATAGCGTAGTAGCCGCTGCGGGCCTGCACTTTGTAACTCTGCTTGGCGCGAATCTCTACCTTGCGGAATGTGCCGTCGCGCTTGGAGTTCGTGGGAGTATACCCGGCGTTGTATTGGCTGCGCAGTTCCTGCGCGATCTGATCAAATGCCTGTTTCAGCTTCTCGACTTTATTCCCCACGGTGATCACCCGTCCGCCGGTCTCCTCGGAGAGTTTCCTCATCTGGCTGTCCCCGGAATACCCGCCAAAACCGTAGAATCCGCGGTCCGCAATGAGCAGCACGTAGCAGATTGAGTCCGCCTTCTGAGCCGCCTCGATCGCGTCCTTGATTCTCAACTGGCTGCCCTGATCTTCGCCATCGGTAAGGATGATCATGGCCTTGCGTCCAACCTCGCGCGCCAGTTCATCGTGGGATGCCAGGTAGATGGCGTCATAGTGCTCGATGTCGGAACCGGCCCCCCGCCAATTCCAGGGATACTGCCACCTCCGCCGCCGGTGTTAATCTGGGCTTTATTGAGCGCTGCGCGGAGGTCGTGCACCGAGTTGGTGAAGTCCTGCAGCAAATCTACGTTGACGTCAAAACTGATAACGAATGCCTCGTCCTTCGGCCGCAGTATTTCCTGCAAGAATGCGCCACCGACTTCCTTCTCCATCTCCAATACGCGCTGTTGACTGCCGCTCGAGTCAATCAGAATGCCTAGGGTGAGCGGCAGATTTGACTCGGCCGAAAAGTATTTGATGGTCTGCGGCTTTCCGTCCTCGAGAATCTGGAAATCGTCTTTGGTCAGATTGGGGATCAATGCTCCGTGCTTGTCTTTCACATTGAAAAAGAGCTGGACCACGTCCACATTGACCTTCAAGGTCTCCATCGACTGGTCCTGATCGGCGTTGGGGGGATTCTGAGCCGACGACACACCAATCCCCCCGGTGACCAGGACTAGTGTGGCCGCTAACACGTGAAAAATATGGGCCCTCTGCATAAGACAAATTCTCTCGGGGATTTTGTTAGTCTATGCCTGTAAGCTTAGATGCACCAAATTGGGAGTTTCGAGCATCCCAACTTCGGGAGCAGGCCATACATAATCGGAGATTTATTTTGGCTTTCATTGTTGGCAAGCGGGCTGGGGGCTGGTTTATTTTGGTGCTCTGCCTGGCTGCTACGCTGGCGAGGGCACAGGACCAACGACAGCAGCAGCAGAGTGTTCCGGATGCGCCGTCGGCCACCCGACCGCCTCAGCAGTTCCCGACGACATCTCCGCCTACTAATACCCAGCCGAGACCATCTAAGGAACCTCCTAAGTCGGACTCGCCACCCCGTTCGGACGAGCCCGTGCCTAGTTCCGACCAACCAGCACCTGTTTCCGAGGAACCCGCGCCTACGCCGCCACCAATGCCTCCGGTCAAAACCGTGCCTGGAGGCGGTGCTACGCCGGATACGGGCGGTGCCCGCGAGGATCTTTACAAGATCACTGCAAATGTAAATTTCGTACTGGTCCCGGTCACTGTCAAGGATGACGACGGACACCTGGTCAGCGGTCTCCTGCCTAAAGATTTTACGGTCCGGGAAGACGGAGTCCAACAGAAGCTCCGCTTCTTTACCAGCGATCCATTTCCACTCTCGGCAGCGGTGGTTCTGGACTTGAGCATGCCCGATTCCGCGGTGCAAAAGGTCAATCAGACCTTCTCTGCGCTAACTGGCGCCTTCAGCGAATTCGACCAGATCTCCCTCTATACCTACAGCAGCACGGTGACCCAGATGAGTGACTTTACGGCGGTAAACCAGAAAGTCAGTCACCGCCACGCTGGACCAACTGAAGAAAGTGCGAGGGCGTAACAACGGGCCGCCTGTCGTGAGCGGACCACTGGCATCGCCGCCAACCGTAAATGGCAGACCAATCGACAGCGGAGTACAGCCGGTAAATACGCCACCCAAGGAAGCGCACGTGCTGAACGACGCCATCCTCAAAGCAGCGCTCGACTTGAGCAAGCAGGATCGCACCCGCCGCAAAATGATCTTCATCATCAGCGACGGCCGCGAGTACGGCAGTCGGGCCAGCTATCGCGACACAATGAGGGTTCTACTCTCAAACAATATCACCGTATACGGGATCGGAGTCGAGGGCGCCGCGATTCCCGGCTATGGAAAGCTGCAACGACTCACCCACCTGCCGCGCTTCGGTTACGGCGACATCCTGCCCAAGTACGCCAATGCGACCG
>QIAR01000767.1 GCA_003225595.1 Acidobacteriota bacterium
GCCGCGTCTGGGGCATTTTGATACTTCTCATCGGTCCACATGCGCAAGCTCACTCGCAGTAAAGCCGCTTCCAAGACCCGCATCCTTTCTTCCCGCGAGGTCTACCGCGGACCCATTTTCTGGGTGACCACGGACTACGTCTTGGAACCCGGCGGTGTCCACGCTCGACGCGACATCGTGCACCACCCCGGGTCGGTAGTAATTCTCGCCGTAGACGAGAACCTCTCGAAACCTCGCGTGCTGCTGGAGCGCCAATACCGCCATGCTGCCCAATCCCATCTCTGGGAATTACCGGCCGGGCGCGTCGATAAAGGGGAAACGGAGCTGGCCGCAGCCAAGCGTGAACTATTCGAAGAAACCGGTTACACCGCGCACGCTGGCAGCGCATTCTCAAGTTCTACGTCAGCCCCGGTTTTATGGATGA
>QIAR01000021.1 GCA_003225595.1 Acidobacteriota bacterium
CTTCGACAGAGTCGTGCAGGAGGCCGGCGGCGATGGCCGCTGGGTCCATTTTCATTTCGGCCAGCACGCAGGCTACTTCCAGAGGATGCACTAGGTAGGGATCGCCCGAGGCGCGGGTCTGTCCGGCGTGATTCTTCTGGGAGAATTCGTAAGCTTTCTCGACAATACCCAGGTCATCATTGGGCCGGTTGGCCCGCAGCGTCTTCATCAGGTCACGGAAACGGGTTACTGTAAGGACGTTGGTCGCGATCTGTTGGCGCAGAGTCGCCATATTAGATTATAGCCTGTGGAAAACGGCAAACGCCCGTCGGGACGGCCACCCCGCCTGCCCCGGTCGTGCGTAGCTCGGCTTCGGGATAAGTAGTCCCGTAATTCGATCTTGTTGTCATTATAGCGTTGAGGTCTGCCCGGTTCGTAACTGCTGAGAATCTAAGATCCAGGTTATCTGTTACATTTGTTCGCCATGGTTGCCCAGAACTCGTCCCGCATTCTCGTCAGCGGCGTTTCTGGCCCGATTGGCACCGCTCTCTTGCCATCGCTGAATGCCCGTGGGTTTCAGGTGACTCGTTTGGTGCGCGGCCCGGCGTCCGGCGAAAGACAAATAAGTTGGGACCCCGGCAAGCCCCTGCCGCCTGAAAGGGTTTCCGGCTTTGATGCAGTCGTTCACCTGGCTGGAGAAAGCATTGTAGGCCGCTGGAGTGAGGCGAAGAAAGGACGCATTCGCAACAGCCGGATCAGCCCCACGCAGCATCTGGTCGAGTCATTAACGAAAGCCAAAGATCGTCCGCGAGTACTCATCACAGCTTCGGCCATCGGTTACTACGGTGACCGTGGCGACGAAATCCTGCGCGAAAACAGGCCGCCGGGCGAAGGTTTTCTCGCGGAAGTTTGTCGCGAATGGGAGGCTGCGTCGCAGCCAGCAGCTCAAGCCGGAATCCGGACCGTGCAGATGCGCACTGGACTGGTTCTTAGCCCGGTCGGGGGAGCGCTGCAAAAGATGCTGTTGCCGTTCCGCATGGGTCTTGGCGGTAATATGGGCAGCGGCCGACAGTGGTGGAGTTGGATTAACGTACAGGATTGGGTCGAGGCGCTTCACCACATTCTGAAAAGCGACCTGCTGCAGGGCGCGGTGAACCTGGTAGCGCCCAGGCCGGTCACGAACGCAGAATTTACCAAAACGCTGGCAGCGGTCCTTTCCCGGCCCGCGATCTTCCCCATGCCTGCCTTCGCAGCACGTCTCGCCTTTGGGCAAATGGCGGACGAACTCTTGCTTGCGAGCCAGCGCGTCGAGCCCGCCAAACTTATCTCCAGCGGATATACGTTTCGGCATTCGGATTTGAAAACGGCGCTACAGGCGATATTGAAACGGTAATCACTTGCCGTCGCCGTCAGCTGGCGACTGTCATGGCGGGAACTTGCATGTCTAGTAGCTCTCTCATGCGTGTTGATTGGTGCTGATCCGTGGCTCTGTCTTATTGGCCAGCGCTTTCGCGAACGCCTGCACTCTTTCACATACGCTCAGGACGTGCTTGGGAAGCTGCAGCCTGCTGCCTTCTTCAATGATGGGAATCAACTTGTCGAATTCCGGGCCGGAATGGGATCCCGTCACCATGATGCGGATCGGATGAAACAATTCCTTACCCTTCGTTCCGCTTTCTGCTTCCACTTCGTTCACGATGGCCTTGAATCGTTCTGGAGTTAGATGTCCAGACTTCGCCGACTCATCCTCAAGAATCTTGCTCGTGAACCTGGAGATGACCGCGTCGGTATGGGGCCAGTTGAGGACTTCGGCGTTGTCCGGCGCTGCCAGTGCAGCGTTCGCGTCATAGTTGAAGATGAAGGAAGCGCGCTCGGGCAACTGTTCAACCCGATCCACAGAGGGCACAAGCAGCTCAATTATTTTCAGGAACCACTCGCGAAAACCGGCGGGAAGCATCAGGCTGGCGCCGCGTCCGGACTCTCCTTCCGGTGAGAGCAACCCCGCTCGGACGAAAAAACTGAGTGCTTGGTTGTAGAAATCGGCCACCGGCCGCTTCTTGATGTAATGCCGGTTCAGCCAGTACAGCTTCTCCATGTCGAACACGGCCGGCGACGGGGTCACCCTCTCCAGCGAAAATTCCTTGACCAGTTCTTCTTTGCTGAAGATCTCTCGTGTCCCGCCGCTCGGCGCCCAGCCCAAGAGGGCCAGATAATTCATAAGCGCCTCGGGCAGCACCCCCATTTCGCGGAAATTTGCGATGGAGGTCGCTCCGTGACGCTTTGACAGTCGCTCACGATCGCCGCCTAGAATTGTCGAAAGATGTGCAAATTCGGGTACCGGCCAGCCCAGCGCCTCGTACAGGGCAACCTGCTTCGGAGTATTCGAAAGGTGATCGTCCCCGCGGATCACGTGAGTGATCTTCATCAGCCCATCATCGATGACGACGACATAGTTGTAGACCGGCATTCCATTTGAGCGCAGGATGATGGGATCACTCACGACCTCGTTGGAGAACTCCACCGTGCCGTGCACGATGTCGTGGAATCGTAGGGGATGCTCGGGAATTCTCAGTCGAATCGCCGCCGCCTCGCCCGCCGCCTTCCGTCGCTTCGCCTGCTCGGGATCAATCGCCCGGCATTTACCTGAATAGATCGACTGCCGGTGCTCTGCCTGTGCCCGTTCGCGCTCTTTCTGTAGCTCTTCTTCGGTGCAGAAACAGAGATACGCCGTGCCTTCGTTCAACAGCCGCCGAGCTTGCTCACGGTAAAGATCGAGCCGATCGGACTGTCGATACGGAACATACGGGCCGCCGAGATCCGGGCCCTCATCCCAGTCCAGCCCCAACCATTTCAGGTCTGCTATTAGTTGATCTTCGAAGCGGACTTCGCTGCGCTCGATGTCCGTGTCCTCGATACGCAGCACCATGGAGCCGCCGTTCTGGCGGGCAAAGAGCCAGTTGAACAGTGCGGTGCGCGCATTTCCGACGTGCAGTTGCCCGGTTGGCGACGGCGCAAACCGCACGCGTACAGGAGAATTCGGAGTCACTAAAAGATGTTAACAGAAGGAAAATGGAGGGGCGGGCGTCCAGACACCGGGCGCTCGGATCTTTCAACTGCGGCCAGTCTCATTGCTGCCGATAACTCGTGGCCTAGGCGAGCGATGTCATCCTGCTCTCGGCCCGAGATACGTATGCGTGATCCGGTCATGCCAACACAATGCGTCTTCGTCGAGGAAGCACCACGCAAAGCCCATCCCTAAAGACAGGGCCGACAGCACCGATGCCAACACACGCCACCGTCTGAGGCGGCGGTCCGCCAGACTTCCGTCAAATCGGCTCAACTGCAAATTTGCCACCTTCAATCCGGGAGTACTGCCGGTGTGAACAAGAAACAGGTACTGGTATGCCGCCCAGAATACGAAAGTAAGCACCGCCACCAGAACGAGCATCTTTGGCATCGGTACGATCGAGGGAGCTACCTTGAAAAATACCCATCCGAAGAGAGCAATTCCGGCCAGCACTGCGACGCCGTCCACCCCGGCGGCCAACATGCGCCGGGACATCGCCGCCGACTGCAGTGGTATCTCGAACCCCGGCCTTTTCTCTGCAGGTTGCTCTTCCGCTGGCTCGATGAGGATCCCACCCAAAGCTGGAGGTAGCGGTGTGAATGCCGGTGCTTCCAGGATGCGCGGGCGGTCGATGATGGGCTCGGCGAGTTCGTCCAGCCGCACCGGCAGTGCAACGGATCGCGGGAACTCGATAATTCTGGCCGTCTCCCCACCGGATTTTTCCACCAAAGGAGCCGTGGCGGCTACTTGCGCAATCCTCGGCTCCTGATGAGTCAGCGCCGTCGCGTTCGCATATTCCGCAGCCAGGGCTTGCCGCGTCTGCACAGGCGATGTGGTTAACGGTGCAGTGTCCGTCCAACTCTTTTCCTTAAGCACGGGCTCGCTACTCTCGAATTTCAGCCGCAGGGACGGGTACCGCGGCTCGCGGGGCCTTCTTCGTGATCGGTACCGATGTACACGGGCAGCTACTTCCTGCCTCCAGCTATCGAAATTTCCATTGGTATCGGAGTCCGTATTTGGCATTGCATCGTTTCGAGGGACGTCATTCCGCTCTGGCGCTTGCCTCTCCTGCGAATCCTCGCCTGTCGCCGCAACTGTTTCGGGCGGGACCTCCTGAACGCTCGGACTGTTGGCCACGTCGTCGTGGAGCACAATTCGGTTATATGTTTCTTGGAAGGGCTGGCGTCCTCTCGGCCGGCTCGGTAGAGTCTCGCTGCGACCGGCCTGCATGTTCCCGGGTGAAGCTTCTTCGGGCACAATCTTGCTCGTCAGATCGGACGTCTTCCCAATCGCATCGCCCGCCACCTCATCCGTTTCGGGTTCATCCACCACGAATCGGGCTCGGAGAGGGGCGGCAGCCCCGTCTTCTAAACTGGCCGCGAGCTGCTGCTCGCTCGTGTCGATCGTCTTTTGAT
Source organism: Acidobacteriota bacterium (assembly GCA_003225595.1). Taxonomy (GTDB): domain Bacteria; phylum Acidobacteriota; class Terriglobia; order Terriglobales; family Acidobacteriaceae; genus Gp1-AA124. Next base: position 4,462 of record QIAR01000021.1, read on the forward strand.
CGACCAGCACCGCATCCGCAGGCGTACTAAGGCCCGCTTCGACTTCCGGTTCAAAGCGCGACTGAAATCGAGGGCGGGTCTTCGCAGAACGCGCTTCCGCGTTGCAGCGACATATGTCGCCGCAGAGCAAGCAGGGCATGGGATATTCTTGCGAGAATGTCAGCAGCCAGAACAGTATCAGCGAACTGCAGTGCAATCACCAGATGAATCTTCGGTACTCCGTTTTCAATAAGGGTGCATGCCGTTCGTGAGATGCCGGCAGGCTCCACGTATCGGCGTTACCCCAGATCTATCGCTGCGTGCTTACACCCTGACCCAAGGGGTCCTTCCTGCCTATTAACTCTGCTCCAGGCCAGGATTTCGGCGCCCGGCTCAGACGCCATGTAGACGCCTCAACTTTGCCTCATGGACTGGCATCGTGCTAAGGTCACGATGTTCCCAAGCGTAAGCTACTCGTCAGTGAGATACTCGTGCACTTCCGATGATCTTCCGCACACGATTCCTTATCACGGCGTCATTTCTTTGTCATCTGCTTCTCGCAACTCCATTAGTTACTAGCCAGTTGCTTTTCCTGCAGAACGAGTCCGGCATTTCAGCAGCCGTCCCGCCGAAAACGCCGCCGGCCATTCCCTCCGCCGTACGCGAGGAAGAGATCACGATCCGCGCCATCGAGCAGGAAAAGGACGGCCCCATATTCAAATTGCGTGGCGAGGCTGGGATCCATTACCGCACTTACATCCTCCACGCCGACCAGATGACGTATAACTCTGACACGGGTGATGCCACCGTAGAAGGCCACGTCGTGCTCGACGGAGGCCCCAACGACGAGCACATTCAGGCCAGTCGCGGGACGTATAACGTCCGTTCCGAAATTGGACGCTTCGAAAGCGTGGTCGGCACCACCGGTATTCGGCTTCGTGGCACACGTTCGATCTTGACGTCTTCCAATCCTTTTGCTTTCACGGGAAAACTAGTCGAAAAGACCGGCCCTGACCACTACATCGTGTACGACGGGACGGTTACGACGTGCGAGTTGCCCCGTCCCAAGTGGCAATTCAGTGCCCATAAAGTGACGGTCGATGTCGGTGGAAATGCAAAGATCTACCACAGCACTTTCCGGATCAAGGGCATTCCGGTGTTCTATTTTCCCTTCGCCACTCACCCGGTCGAGCACTTGGAACGGCAGTCCGGTCTGCTGATCCCCAATTTCGGGCGCTCCTCCCGCAAAGGCAACATTCTTGGGGAATCTGTGTATTGGGCCATTAATCGCAGCATGGATGCCACCCTCGGTGCCGAGTACTACTCGATCCGCGGTTGGGCCCAGCGTGGTGAATTCCGCGCCCGTCCCAGTGACACTTCCTTCGTGGATCTGAACTATCTTGGGGTGCTGGACCGCGGGATCGGGTTCCCACCGGTAAAGCAGGGCGGGGAAAACGTTCGTCTGAACGCTGAAGGCCCCTTCGGCCACAACTTCCGTGGGGTGGCCAATATCGACTATCTCAGTTCGTTTGTCTTCCGGCTTGCCTTCGACGAGGTCTACAGCCAGGCGGTGAACTCGGAAGTAAAGTCCCAGGTGTTTCTGTCCAATACCACCCGCGGCTTTTCCTACAACGCGATTACGGAACGCTATCAGAACTTCGAGAGTACGCAGACCGGGGACGTGATCACCATCCTGCACGCCCCCAGCCTTGACATTTCAAGCCCGGATCGTGCCCTTGGGCGTTCGCCTCTTTACTGGTCCTTTGATGCCGCCGCCGAAGGCCTTTCGCGCAGTGAGCCGTCGTTTCGAACTGCCAACCTTGTCGCCCGTTTCGACATGAATCCAACTGTTTCGCTACCGATGGTCTTTCACGATTGGTCTATTCGCCCCGAACTTTCCCTCCGCGATACTCTTTACACTCAGCAACTGGCGGTGAATGGCGCTATTGGCATCGCCAAAGATGATTCCATAAACCGCAAAGCGCTCGGAGCCTCCGTCGAGTTGCGCCCACCCGCGCTCTCCCGTATCTACAACCGCGAATTTCGCGGACGCAAGTTTAAGCACGTGATCGAGCCTCGACTGGTTTATAACTTTGTTACCGGTGTGGACAAGTTTGGGAGCATCCTGCGTTTTGATGAGCGCGACATTCTCAGCAATACCAACGAGGTGGAGTACGCAATCACCAACCGTCTCTACGCCAAGCGCACCTCCGCTCCGGTGGAAGACTGTGGCGCGCAGGGCATGCCTTCGCTCACCATTGGCAGAACGGCTCCACAAAGCACTGTGCCTTGGGAAAGAGTCGCGACGCCCGAGAATCAGCCCTGTCCATCCGGTCCGCAGGTGCGCGAGGTTGTGACTTGGGAACTCGCGCAGAAGTATTTTCTTGATCCGACCTTTGACGGGGCACTGGCTCCGAACCGGCGCAATGTCTTCACTACCACTGCCGACTTCACCGGACTCGCCTTCGTGACCGATGCGCGCCACCTCTCCCCGATTACGTCCCGGTTGCGCATTCAGACCAGCGCCCGGACCGATGCGGAATGGGATCTCGACTACGACTTCAAAAAGGGCCGCATCAACGGCAGTACTACGTTCGTGAACTATCACTTTGGCCAGTTTACCGTGGGCGGCGGCGACGCCTTCTTGTTGGTCCCGGGCGGACTTACGTCGACTACTCCCGCTCAGCAGGATTTCCATCAGTTTCGCGTCTTGCTCGGTTATGGCCATCCGAACAAGCGCGGATTCAGCGGCGCCAGCAGCTTCGGGTTCGATGCTAATGTCGGATTTCTGCAGTATTCCACCGTGCAGACGACATACAACTGGGATTGCTGCGGCGTCAGTCTCGAATACCGCCGCTTCGCTTTAGGATCGGTACGCAACGAAAATCAGTTCCGCTTCGTATTTAGCCTGGCTAACATCGCCGCCTTCGGCAATCTCCGCCGCCAGGAAAGATTGTTCTAGAGTCGAATTGTGGAGATGGACTTCCTGGCCCGTTCATGTGCATGCGACAGCTGGCCTCGCCTGTCCGGCCCGAGCAAAGCTTCGGCTGGGATTTGGCGTAGAACCAGCGCCTTCTAGCGCGTTCGAATTATCCGGATAACAACCCTGAGGCAAGCATCCTTGTTCCGTCTCCCGATCATCTCAGCCCCGCCGTATTACCATATCCTTTTCCTTATGCCACCTATTGCTGTTGACCTCGCCTCCAAACGCGACGCCCTCGATGCCCGGCTCCGCACGCTCGGCCGCACGCTGATCGCTTACTCCGGGGGTGTGGACTCTGCCTTCCTCGCCTGGGCTGCTCATCAGACGCTGGGCGACGACATGCTCGCCGTTATCGCCGACTCACCCAGCCTCGCCCGCACTCATCTGAACGATGCGATCGCTTTCGCGAAGGAATACGGGATCGCGCTGGAAATCATCTCCACCGCCGAACTCGAGCGCCCGGAATACGCTCACAATGATGCCTCCCGCTGCTTCCACTGCAAGGACGAACTCTTCACCGTCATGGAAGACTTCGGCCGCACCTGCGGTTTCAACTCGATTGCTTACGGAGTGAACGTAGACGACCAGGGCGACTTCCGTCCTGGCCAGCAAGCCGCTCGCCAGCACAACATCTCCGCGCCGCTGCTCGAGGCCGGCCTGACTAAGCAGGAGATACGCGAGCTCGCGCACAACGCCGGTCTCCGCATCTGGGACAAGCCGGCCTCCGCGTGCCTTTCCTCACGTATCGAGTATGGACGCCCGGTCACACGCGAAGCGCTCAGCATCGTCGAAGAGGGTGAAGACGCGCTCCGCGCCCTCGGCTTCCGCCAGTTCCGGGTGCGCCATCACGGCGAGATCGTCCGCATCGAAATCGCACAAAACGAACTCGCCCGAGCCCTGAATCCGGAGATGGCCGCCGAGTTCACGCGTATCTTCAAAGGCCTCGGCTTCAAGTTCGTTACTCTTGATCTGGAAGGCTTTCGCTCCGGTTCAATGAACTCGCTGCTGCCTCTGGAACAGCTCCGCCGCGGTGTCTAGACCCACGCCAATCCACCACCGTGTGAGATAATCGATTTATTACCTTCCAAATGTTAAGGCGGTTTCTAGTGACCCTTTTGCGACGCTCTTTCCTTGTCCTCCTGCTCATCTGCCTCGGCTGCGCTGCTCAGTCCGCTCCACCCGATACCGTGAAAGTAATCGAACGGCAGGTTCGCGGGTATTACAGCATCCCTGCCGGGGTTAAGATCCTCGTGGGACAGCTGAAACCGAGCGATTTCCCTAATTACGACGCCCTGACAATCACTTTCGATAATGGCGATAAGAAACAGGATTACGATTTCCTGCTTTCCAAGGACGGCAAGACTCTCATCCGCATGACCAAGCTGGACCTCACGAAGGATCCCTATGCGGAGGTGATGAAGAAAATCGACGTTAAAGGCCGACCCACGCGCGGCAACAAAGATGCCAAAGTTATTATCATCAACTACGACGATTTCCAGTGCCCTTTCTGCTCCCGCATGCACCAGACGCTCTTCCCCGAGATGCTGAAGGAATACTCTGATCGCGTCCTTTTCATCTACAAAGATTTCCCGCTAGTCGAAATCCATCCCTGGGCCACGCACGCTGCCGTTGATGCCAACTGTCTTGCAGCCCAGAACAATGATGCCTATTGGGATTTTGCCGATTACATGCACGCTAACCAGAAAGAGGTGAACAGCGCGAAAGGGCGGGAGGCGCAGTTTGCCGAGATTGACAAGCAGGCACTCCTGCTAGGCCAGAAGCATAACGTCGAGGTGGCTAGGCTGCAGTCCTGCGTCAAGACCCAGAACGCTGACGCGGTGAAGGCTTCCATGCGGGAAGCTGAGGGACTCGGTGTGAGTGCTACCCCGACCTTGTACGTCAATGGCGAGAAAATTGACGGGGCTCTTCCGATTGAAGATCTGCGCGCGGTTTTCGACCGTGCCTTGAAGCAGGCTGGAGTGCCAGCTCCCGACCATGCGAAAACGGCTTCTTCCGCTCCGCCAAGCGCGACTCCGCCAGCTAAGTGAGTTGGCGAAGAACGGCCGGATCTGGGACAGCGATATTTTGGGGGATTGCTCGATTGAGACTGAATTCGCTGGTTGTTCGCGTGCTGCTGACTGGTGCTCTGCTGTTTGCGTTCGTTGCCTGTCAGTCCAAGCAGGGCAGCAGTGACGTCATGGCCTCGGTCGATGGCCGCAAGATCTACCGCTCTGATGTGGAGAAGTATTACCAGAACCAGACGGCCGGCTCTGACCGGCACCCCACGGCCGAACAGGCCACCACGGTTAAACTGGGTATCCTCAAAGAGCTTATTGAAAATGAAATCCTCATGCACCGCGCCGAGAAACTCGGACTGCTGGCCACGGACGAGGAAGTCGACCGCAAGCTCACGGAGATCAAGTCGCCTTATTCGCAGGAACAGTTCGATCAGAAGCTGAAGGAAAAGAAAATCACTCTCGACGATTTCAAACGCGATCTCCGCCGCTCGCTAACCGTCGAAAAGGTCCTCAACAAAGAGATCACCTCGAAAATCAACATCTCCGACCAGGACATTAGCGACTACTACAATGCGCACAAATCGGAATTTAACCTGATCGAACCCCAATACCATGTTGCGCAGATATGGGTCACCACTCAGCCCAATCCGCAAGTCCACAATTTCCAGAACAGCAAAGCACAGAACGAGGCTGAAGCGCGCAAGAAAATCCAGATGCTGATGAACCGTCTCGATAGTGGCGACGATTTTGCCACCCTCGCCATGAACTTCTCCGAGGATACGGAGACTTCCAGCAATGGCGGAGACCTCGGATTTGCTCCCGAATCGTCATTGCGAAACACAGATCCTTTTACTCGGGACGCGGTAATGAAGCTCAAGCCTGGTCAGTACAGTCCAATCATTACGGTGGCTAATCCCTCCTCCAAACAGGTCTTCGGCTTTCGAATCGTGAGACTCATCGCCAAAGAACCTGCCGGTCAGCGAGAATTGAGCGATCCGCGTGTGCAGCAGGGAATTCGCCAGCAACTCCGCGAACGCCGTGAACAACTCCTCAAGTCTGCTTACTATGAGGACCTGCGGGACCACGCCAAAGTCCAGAATTATTTTGCCGGGGACATCCTGAGGACTAATGGTAACGCAAAATAGCAGGGGTCACGTAGGGACGGGCGCCCTCGCGGCACAAACTCATTCCACGATCGCCAGCACATCTCCGGCATTCACGTTCACGCCAACCGTTGCCAGCACTTTCCGCACTATGCCTTTCTTGGGCGACTTGATTTCGTTCTGCATCTTCATCGCTTCGACAACGATGATGCCCTGTCCCTCATTGACCTCACTGTTTGCCGGCGCGAGCACGCGAACAACTTTACCAGGCATAGGCGCAATCAGCTTTCTTGGCCCTTTGGCGTATCCGGCGCCATCTTTACGACTTTGCAATGATCGCGGATCCCGCAGCCCCGCCGCATAGCGCACGCTGCCGACGCATAGGAGCATGTCGGTGGCCGTACGCTCACGCTTGACTTCGTAAGTCTTGCCCTCAATCAGCAAAGAAAGCACGTCCGGGCGAGTCAGCACCGCATCGATCTGTACCTCACGAGCAACGAGTCGGCAGTGCCAGCCCTCATCCGCCCGCGTCAATTCTAGGTGGTAGCTCTTGCCATCAATGGTGACGTCATAAAACATTAACCACCACTTCTCGGTTCTCGGTTGTTAGTCGGATTGTCCCTCATCTGCGACGAATGTGAAACGAAGCCAGAAGTTGTAGGCTGAAGGCTGAAGCCCGAAGCCACTTCATCTCAGCCCTTCCAACCGTCCGGCGCGCTTCCAATTCGAAGCTTTCTCCGCCGCTGCCCGAGCGCTATTCGCAGATGCCCCGTTGTTCGATACGGCCGTTACCGGATCCAGCACGGCAAACAATGCCGCAGCGATGGCGGCCACTTCCGCGCCGTCACGGTCGCGCAGATCAAGCTTCACTTCGCGCGACAACAGCCGATCCAGATATCCTGTGTCCAACTTGCCCGCCTGAAAATCGGGATCGCGTAGAATCCGCCGGAATAAGGAAACATTTGTCTTTATCCCGCCGACGAAGTACTCATTCAAAGCACGGATCAGCCGTGCAATCGTCTGCGGACGATCCGTCCCATAGCCGATCAATTTAGCGATTAGCGGGTCGTAGTCAATCGACACGGTCCAGCCTTCGTACATGCCGCTGTCGTGGCGAATTCCCGGGCCCGAGGGCGCCAGAAGCAACGTGATCCTCCCCGGGCTCGGGAAATAATTGTTATCTGGATCCTCAGCATAGATGCGGCATTCGATCGCATGCCC
>QIAR01000022.1 GCA_003225595.1 Acidobacteriota bacterium
AAATATAATCTCTTCGTCATGGCCACTGCGACCAAAGACATCGACAAAAAGATCGAAACCCTCCGGGAAAAGATCCGCTACCACGAGTACCGCTACTACGTGCTCGATGACCCCGAGATCAGCGACGCCGAATTCGACAAGCTGATGGACCAGCTTAAGAAGCTTGAGACGGAGCACCCGGACCTGATCACACCCGACTCACCGACCCAGCGTGTGGGCGGGAAACCACGCGAGGGTTTTGTCAAAGTGCGCCACTCCTCGCCTATGCTCTCGTTGGACAACACGTACAGCGAGAACGAGTTGCGCTCCTGGGAACGCCGCGTACACGAACTCAGCGGGCGCACGGATGTTGAATATATGTGTGAACTCAAGCTGGACGGCATGTCCATGGCACTCCGTTACGCCGACGCCCAATTGGAGCGAGGCATTACGCGCGGCGACGGCAGCGTGGGCGAAGACGTCACGCTGAACGTGCGCACAGTACGCTCGATCCCGCTTTCGATTTCGAAGGAAAAACTGAAGAAGGCAGGCATCCCGGCGGATTTCGAGGTGCGCGGTGAGATGCTCATGCCGATTTCCGGTTTCCAAAAGATGAACGAGGAGCGCGAGCGGCAAGGTTTGTCAAAGTTCGCCAACCCGCGCAACGCCGCGGCCGGTACTGTACGCCAACTGGAACCCAGCATCACGGCTCAGCGCCGGCTCGACTTCTTTGCCTACTCGCTGCTGACGAACGGCCGCACTTATTTCGATCGGCATTCAGTCACCATGGACGCGCTGGAGGCCGCAGGCTTCAAAGTAAACCGCTATCGCAAGCTGGCCACAAATTTTGACGAAGTTTGGGCATTCATCCAGCATTGGGAGGGAAAACGCGACGGCTTGCCCTACGAGATCGACGGCATCGTGATCAAGGTAGATCGCAGGGCGCTACAGGAGGAGTTGGGTTATACCGGGAAAGCCCCACGTTGGGCGATTGCTTATAAATATGCGGCACACGGTGGTATCACGAAAATCGAAGACATCCTCGTGCAAGTGGGGCGCACCGGAAAGCTCACGCCAGTTGCCATGCTGAAGCCGGTTCCCATCGGTGGCACAACCGTCAGCCGCGCCACTCTCCACAATATGGACGAGATCGAGCGCCTCGGAGTAAAGATCGGCGACTGGGTGGAAGTCGAGCGCGGCGGAGACGTGATCCCCAAAGTCGTACGCGTGGTCGATGACAAAGAGCATCCGCGTGGGCACAAGGCCTTCGAGATGCCGGAGAATTGTCCGGTATGCGGCGGCAAAGTCGTGCGCACTCCGGGCGAAGCCGACCACCGCTGCGTCAACGCGAACTGTCCCGCCAAGCTTCGTGAAACCATCCTGCACTTTGCCTCGCGGGGCGTTATGAACATCGATGGCATGGGCGACGCGCTGGTAAACCAACTCACTGGCCGCGGACTGGTAAAGAACGTCGCTGATATCTACAAAATTACGAAAGCAGACCTGCTGCAACTGGAACGCATGGGCGATAAGTCCGCCCAGAATGTATTGAACGAAATTGAAGCTTCCAAAAAACTGCCGCTTCAACGGGTGATCTACGGTCTCGGAATCCGTTTTGTGGGCGAGCGCACGGCCGAATTTCTGGCGGAGCACTTCGGATCGATGGATGCCCTTGTGAACGCCAGCCAGGAAGAGTTGCAGGAGGTAAACGAGGTAGGCCCGCGAATCGCGCAGAGCATTGTGGAGTTTTTCCAGGAGCGAAGAAATCGCGAATTGGTGCAGCAACTCCGGAGCGCGGGGCTCAGTTTTACCGGCAATAAGAAGCAGCGCGGAATCAAGCTCGCCGGCAAGACTTTTGTGCTAACGGGCACGCTGGCCCGTTACACCCGCGATGAAGCGAAGAAAATGATCGAAGATGCTGGGGGCAAGGTGGCATCGTCGGTGAGTAAGAAAACAGATTACGTGGTCGCAGGCGCTGATGCCGGATCAAAGCTCGACAAGGCTAAAGAGCTAAGGGTCAATGTCGTCGATGAAAAAGAGATGGAGAAACTGCTTGGCGAATAGCTGCCTCAACCGGTGCGGCTAACGGCGAAATGCCTCGCCTATCTTTTTCCACGTCTTTTCCAGCGTTTCTGGCAAGACTCGTGTTTCCCCCACTACAGACACAAAGTTTGCGTCCGCCACCCAGCGTGGCAGGACGTGCATGTGGACATGTCCCTCCACTCCCGCGCCAGCGGCCTTTCCTATGTTCATCCCCAGGTTCACGCCATCTGGATGATAGAGTTCGCCCAAGACGGTCTCCATTTTTTGCGAAAGGTCCACAAGTTCATGGGCGGCATATGGCTTCAATTTGTGTAATTCATCGAGATGGTCATAGGGCACGATCATGACGTGGCCGGGTGTGTAGGGAAACGTGTTCAGAATGATGTAGCAATGCTGACCACGGTGTACGATGCGTACTTTTTCATCGTCCCCTTCGTTGGGAGCATCGCAAAAAATGCAGCCCGTGGTTTTTGCTGCGCCGGTGACGTAGGCGTAGCGCCACGGGGTCCACAAGTAGTCCATGGCAGAGCAGGTTAGCAGATGAGCGCGGATTTCTGGAACCGCACACAATGTATGCGTGGCCACGGCCAGCAGAGTCTGCTGACCGTTCGAGAAACGATTCCTAGTCAAGAGATTTCCGACAAACTGTGGGAATCTGAATTCATCCTTGCCTCTGATTTTGGGGGGTTTGACACTCTTTGCAAGCGGTTGCTATAGTCGAAGGGTTCCCTTTGGACGCGGGATCGCTTGAGCACGTCCGACCGCTGGGATTGTCCAAGTCCGTTCGCCAGGACGGGCCCATCACAACCCAAGACTCACGCCAGCAGTCCGCCAATCAGCCCGCATCCGTCCGCGCACGAAGTGCGAGGTACACCAGCGAGAGGCAATGATCTTGTACGACGATACCACCGCCCCCCACCTTGATTCCGCCATCTCCGTTCAGTCCGAAAGCGAGCAGAGTGCGGCCTCGGATGCGGGCTCGGCCGATCGTGTGGACGCTCCGCACCCGACGCAGCCAGCCCAAGACGAAAAACCACAACCTATGACCACTTCCACAGAAGACTTTGCGTCAGCCCTTGAAACGTTCACCACCGAAGTAGAAGAGCAGCAGGCTGGTGAGGACCGGGTCCTCAAAGGCACGGTGCTGAAGCTCACTCCCACTCACGTTGTAATTGACATTGGCGCGAAGTCCGAAGGCATGCTGCCCTTGGCCGAAGTGTTCGACCACGAAGGCAAGCCCAAGGTCCAGCCCGGCGATGAAATCGACGTGATGCGCGAGAAGGGCGAGACTGAAGAGGGCTACATCAACCTTTCCCACCAGAAGGCACAGCGGCTGCGCGCGTGGGATGAGGTCGAGGGCGCCTACAACGAGAAGAGGCCTATCCGGGGTGTGGTCATCGACCGCATTAAGGGCGGGCTCACCGTAGACATCCTCGGAGCGCGTGCGTTCCTGCCCGGCTCGCAGGTTGACCTCCGTCCGGTACGTAATCTGGACGGCATGAAGGGTCAGACGCTGGAAGTTGCTGTCATCAAGCTGAACAAGAAGCGCGGCAACATTGTGGTCTCGCGCAAGCAGGTCCTGGAAGAGGAACAGCAGTCGAGAAAGTCGAAGACTTTGGAGCACCTGGAAGAGAGCTCGGTCCTGACCGGCGTGGTCAAGAATCTGACCGAGTATGGCGCGTTTGTGGATTTGGGCGGAATCGATGGCCTGCTGCATATCACGGACATGTCCTGGGGCCGCCTCACGCACCCCCGCGATCTGGTGAACGTTGGCGACCAGATCCAGGTAAAGGTCCTTAAATTCGATAAAGAAAAACAGCGCGTTTCACTGGGCTTTAAGCAGCTCACCCCCGACCCGTGGCTCGATGCGACTCACCGCTATCCGGTCGGCGCGCACGTGAGCGGTCGAGTCATCAGCGTCACTGACTACGGTGCTTTCGTTGAGTTGGAGCAAGGCATCGAGGGATTAGTACACGTGAGCGAGATGACCTGGTCCAAGCGTATGAAGCATCCCTCCAAGCTCGTCAGCGTGGGCGATCACGTGGATTGCGTAGTGCTTAACGTCAATCCCCAGGAGCGACGTATTTCGCTGGGCATGCGACAGCTTGCACCCAATCCCTGGGATTCGCTGCACGACAAATTTCCCGTGGGTACCACCGTTGAAGGCCGGGTGCGCAATCTGACTGAGTTCGGCGCCTTCATCGAAATCGAAGATGGCATTGACGGGTTGGTGCACGTGAGCAACCTGAGCTGGACCAAGCGGGTGAAGCATCCGTCCGAGGTGTTAAAAAAGGGCGACCGTGTGAAGGCCATCGTGCTGGCTATTGAGCCGGACAAGCGGCGCCTGTCACTTGGCGTGAAGCAACTCCAGCCTGACATTTGGGAGACGTTCTTCGGACAGCACCACGTCGGCCACATCATTAAAGGCAAGGTGCTGCGTGTGGCCACGTTTGGCGCGTTCGTTGAAATTGCCGAGGGCGTTGAGGGCTTATGTCACAATTCCGAAGCCGTGGACGCCAACGGCCAGCCGGCTCACCTCGAGCCTGGCCAGGAGTTCGACTTCAAGATCATCAAGATGAATCCGGAAGAGAAGAAAGTTGGACTCAGCCTCCGCGCTGTCGGCGAAGAAGCCTCGCACTCCGAGGTGGAGTCTTACAAGCACCCGGTCTCGAGCACCGGCTCGACCATCGGTGAGTTGATGTCCTGGAAGCGCGCCGGGAATGATCAGGGTTGAGTGCGTGGGACGCGGGCACCCTCGCACGGCCAGGCAGCTTCACTTGGTATCCACTTTCAGATTGATAGACACCTGCGCGCGATTATCGAACTGGCTGACAGTTTTCGTGTCACTCTTGCGGCCGTTGAACTGCGCATAGATTTCGTAGTCGATGTTGGGCGAGAGCGCAGGAAAGCGGTATCCGCCGTCCGGGCCGACAATGTAAGTCTTTACCGCACGAGTGCGGGTATTGGTCAAGTAGACGACTGCATTCGGCAGCGCGTTGCCGTCATGGTCCATCACCTCGCCGCTGACTAAGCGCCCCGAGGCAGCTTTCTCCGCGTAGGGGTTCGCGAAGGCGAGACTGACCAGGAGCAGCATCACAGCCGCTACACAGGTCTTCTTCATAAGTCCCTCCTCATCCGTTTCTCCCTACCTAACCTGAGCTTGATCTACTCAGTTAGATGCAAGCCGATATCGGCGCGCTCGTCATTCTCAATGTGTACGGTTACCTCGGGACCAACCTGTAACTTCCTGCCATCACGGGCTTTATAGCCCTTCAGATCGGCCCACACTACGTAGTCCATCTTCCCGGCGGGAACTCGCTGAGCAAATTCGCCATTATGATCGGAGGATAGCTCCCACCTTGCTTTCTTCTCCCCGCCGCGACGTATTTTCACTCTTACTCCGTAAAGTGGCCGATTGCCAGGGCCCCATACCGTGCCGAAGATCAGCGCGTACGGCTTCTCCTGTTTATTCTCGCTCGCCAATCCTCCCGAGCGCGCAGGGACCGCCCTGCCCAGGTTCAACCCAAGCACGAGTAAGGCAAGGAGGGGGAGGGGAAGGCGATGACCGCAGGTGGGGAGGAACTTTGGCGCGACGCGGAACGAGAAGCGACTCCTAGGAAAGGTCACCGTCCTCGCTTTCTTCTTCTTCCTCGGCGTATTCCTCTTCGTCTACCGGCTTCAGCTCTATCGGATTCACCGTGATCACTTCGAAATCTGACCCACACTCTGGGCAGGAGACCACTTCTCCTTCATCGACCTCGTCCTCTTCCAGGTCGAGATCGGTTTCGCATTCAGGACAATAAACCATAATTGCCTCCGTCCGATTAAGATTCCCTTGTTAATATTTAGTTTCTCCTCGGGCTAAGGTCAAGGGGCCCCGGGGCCAGTACCTGGTGGAAAAACGGCTATGAGCTTTGATGGTCGCTGGCGACTATCCTGCAACATACGCCCTTGTACCAAACCAAGTCTATTTTCCTGGTGACCCTTGGGATGCTGCTAGTTACAGCGGCGTTGGCCGGCTGCATGTCAGCCCGATATGGGAACACGCACAGGCCGTCGGCAATACAACGCGTGCGACGCTAAGGCTTTCGAAGGATAATGTGATCTTCACAGTCAGGGCCGTCGATGGTCAGGGACATACGAGCCTACGAGCGGTGCTGCTGCCGGAACGATGACGCTAGAGTGAAACTGCAGTAGAGACGCAGTTTGCTGCGTCTGGTGACCTGATAAAATTGCTTACAGGCTCCGAATTGAGTAGGCCATGCGTCGGCCACACGTCGACTGACGACAAGGACTGGCCACCAACGAGCGATCTTTCATGTACCGCGGACGCACCTTAACGCTGAGTTTTCCTCCCTTCACCAAAGCAGTGAAGTGGCTCATCCTAGTCAACGCCGGAGTGTTTCTGTTCACAACTCTGCTGCAGGCGCTCGCTCCGAGCTTGGCTGAGATTGTCGGCGCCGTACTAGCCCTCACGCCCCAACTGGTCGTGCATGGTTGGCTATGGCAACTGGTCACCTACTCCTTCCTCCACGTAGGAATTTTCCACATCGTGTTCAACATGCTATGGCTATGGATGTTTGGCGCCCAACTCGAAACGGCTTGGGGCAGGAAGAAATTCCTGGAATTCTATTTCTTTTGCGTTGTGGGCGCGGCGCTCACGACTATTGCAATTTCCTATACAAGCTTGGGAGGGATACGGCCCACCACCAGTACTGTCGGTGCCTCGGGGGCGATCTTCGGAATATTGATGGCCTTTGGCATGATCTACGGTGATCAGGAGATCATGCTGTTTCCCTTTCCGTTTTCGATCCGAGCCAAATACTTTGTGGCCGGAATTGGTTTTATAGAGCTGATCAGCGCTATCAACGCTGCCGCCCCCGGCCGCGGCGGGGCCATTGCCTACTTTGCTCATCTCGGTGGATTGCTCTTCGGCTTTATATACGTCAAGTTCGTGCCGCACAAAGGGTTCGCCATAGGGGCCTCCGAACGTTATTTCGGCCTGCGCAATTCCTACTATCGCTGGAAGAGGCGGCGTGCCGCCCGGAAGTTCGAAGTCTACATGCGGCAGCACGACCGCGATGTGAAATTTGACGAGCACGGCAATTACGTTCCCGATGATCCCGACAAGAAAAACGGCGGGTCGAAGTCAGGTTGGGTGAACTGAGGTTGGGTGGCGCGGGCGCTGTCGCCTGCGAAATTCTCCACCGCTGATTCGGGCGTATCTAATTGAACTCTACGTAAAGAATCTTTGAAAGTGCGCCAGCACGATAGCTGGCAGCTCCGGCTTCCCAGCTTCCTTCTTGTCCCTTCCGAAATCCAGATCGTGACCGGCGCCTTCCACGCGAATGAGTTTTGTTCTCGCCCGTATCGCTCCCACCGCGTTTTCCATTTCCTCAATCGATCCAAACGGATCGCGGGTTCCATGTACGAAGAGCGTGGGTGTGCGCAGCTTGGGCAAATGCTGGACCCGTAACTGGGTGGGTTGTCGCGGTGGGTGGAGCGGATAAGAAAATAGGATTAGTCCCGCGGCCAGATCGGGCTCCACGGAACTCAGCATGCTCGCCTGGCGCCCGCCGTAGGAAAGGCCGCCAAGAAACACCCGCCCGGGTATGAGCTTCTGAACTGCACTCACTGCATGTTTCAGGCCTTCACGATCCCTCGCCGCATCGCCCGGTCTGGGCGGTCCATGAGGACTACGTTGACGAAAAGGCAGATCGCAGCGCAACAGCGTAAGTCCTGCCTGGCTGAAAGTCTCGGCCACAGCAATCAGGAGTGGTGCCCGTGAGTCCGATCCGGCTCCGTGCGTAAGGACCAGTCCATCACCTGTCGAGTTAGCAGGGCGATGAAGAAAGCCGCGGACGGGCGGATGGACTGAGCGATCTTCGAACGGCTCGATATTTGAGCTCGTGGGCATCAAATTCCTGAACCAGCTTTGCGCAGCCAGCGAGCGCTTATTTCTTCTTTCCATTGGACGGACGGCGTGCCTTCCGCCGTGCGGGCTCTCGCGCCTCTCCTGCTGTCACCACATGCAGACGCATAAAATTCGTGGAGCCCGAAGCCAGCCGAGTCCCCGCAACCACGCCCAGCACATCTCCAGATTTGAGAGCGTCCTTCCGCAGCAATTCTTGTTCGGCCAGGGACACCATGTCTTCCGCAGAGCGCGCTTGGGCATGCAGCATCGGTTGAACCCCCCAATATAAGTGCATTCGGTTGCACACCGCCGCCACATGGCTGAACGCGTAAATTGCCGCTTTCGGACGGTACTTAGAAATCATGCGCGCCGTATTGCCGCTTTCAGTGAAGACCGCAATCGCTCCCATAGGCAAGTCCTCAGCGGCATGCGCGATCGACTCGCAAATAGTCTCCGCGATGGAAAGCGGCCGGCGCTCACGGCGGCGTGGCGGCGTAAATTCGGGCATGTTGCGCTCGGCCTCGACCACGATACGGGACATGATGATAACTGCCTCGCGCGGATGTTTTCCGCTGGCGGTTTCCGCCGAGAGCATCACGGCATCGGTACCGTCGAAAATGGCATTTGCCACGTCGCTCGCCTCTGCACGAGTGGGTCGCGGGTTCTCGATCATCGACTCGAGCATCTGGGTGGCGGTAATTACCGGCTTCCGCCACGCCGCGGACCGTCGGATAACGTGCTTCTGAATGACCGGAACTTTCTCCGGCGGCATTTCTACTCCAAGATCTCCACGGGCGACCATCACCCCGTCGGCAGCCTCGAAGATTTCCTCCAGTTGCTGTAACGCCTGAGGTTTCTCCAGTTTTGCGATGACTGGGACGTCGGCGCCGTGCTCGCTGATCAACTGCTTAGCGGAGCGCACATCGCTCCCGGAGCGGACGAACGACAAGGCCACGGCATCCACTCCGTGTTCCAGACCGAACTCTAGGTCTTTGCGATCCTTATCGGTGAACGCGGGAATCGTGAGCGCAACGCCGGGTAAGTTGATTCCCTGGTGTTCGCCGAGCAAGCCACCATTGATCACCTCGCACTCGAGGTCCTCGCCGCGGATGCTGCGGACCCGCAGCTCGATCAATCCGTCGGAGAGCAAGATTTGTGCACCTGGCTCAACTTCGCGCGCCAAGCCCCCAAATGTTGTGGGGATGAGGGTTGGTGTCCCTGCGATATCGCGCGGCGCGATGGTGATGTGCGACCCCGCTTTGAGGACAACAGGGGTGTGTCCCTTCAGGCGTCCAGTGCGGATCTTGGGTCCCTGTAGATCTTGCAGGATGCAAATGCCGCGGCCTTCTCTTTCAGCGGTCCGGCGCAGGCGCTCAATATTGCGCACGTGCTCTTTGTAAGTGCCGTGCGAAAAGTTCAGACGGGCGACGTCCATACCAAGACGCATCAAGTCCTGGATCGTAGATTCCGAATCAGAAGCTGGACCGATGGTGCAGATGATTTTGGCGCGTCGGCCCGTCAGGTAGTCGCGACTATCGGTCAGAGTACGTTCCGCAATGCGATTCGCAGCTGCACTGGAAGTCGGAACTTCTCCGGATGCCAGGTCAAGCCTGCCTTCCTTCAATCAGAGCCCTCCGAGGGCGACAGCCAAAGCATTGGGTAATGGAATCAGATCCTGGGACTCTCGATTCTGAACAGCGGGTTCGCTTAGCGTACCGCAATCTTAGAATCCCGCACTTCTTCCGCCACCGGTCCCCTCATCAGCATCCGCGGGAAGATCATGGCGTTAAACTCCGCCCCGACCAGAATGACAAGCGAGACCATATACATCCACACCAACAGTGCAATGCCCACACCTAGCGAGCCGTAGATGATGCTGTAGTCAACGTAGCGCTGGAGATACCAGCCAAACAGCATGGTCGCTCCAAACCACATCGCAGTGGCCAGAGTGGCGCCCGGCAAAACGTTGTGCCAGGGTTGCGTGCGCGGGACCGCATTGTGATAGATGAGGGCGATGACTGCGATGCTGGTGAGGATCGCAATCACCCAGCGGATCACTGTCCACATCAGGAGGATGAACACACCGAATTCGTGCCCCGTGTGGAACAGAACCCGTGCCTCAATCCGGTTGCCGAAGGCTACCAGGATGGTGGAAAAGCTCAGGGGGATGCCGGCCATAATTACCAGCGAGAATGCGATCAGGCGTTCCTTGACCAACCCCCAGGTTTTGGGAAGTTGATAAGCGTTGCGGAAGCCCTCCATCCAGGAGATCATCACGCCTGAAGCTGTCCACAGAGTAAGCAGAGAGGTGCTGATCAGCAGGCCTACAGGGCGGTATGTCGTCCCCTTTAGGTAGGCAATGGCAGTAGCGCTGCCCGCCGGCAGAATGCGGCCGAGCGCATATGAAATCTCCCGCAGATAGACGTCCGTCTTGCGCGAAGTGGCCAGTATGGAGCCGAGCACCAGCAGCGTGGGAAAGAATGTGAGGATGGACGAATAGGCAGAAGCCTTGGCCACAGCAAAGGCGTCATGCTGAAACGCGCGCCAAGT
>QIAR01000023.1 GCA_003225595.1 Acidobacteriota bacterium
CATCCGCATGCACCGGGCTTCTGTCAACAACATCGGCAATGGCCGTGTGGGGACGGGCGTCGTCCAGGCGGAGCGAACCTCCGCTCAACTACCCGAGTTCATCGCCGCCAGCCGTCAATGCTGGGACGAGGCTCTCGCCCACGGCGAAAAATTCGGCTATCGCAACTCGCAAGTCACCGTGCTCGCCCCCACCGGCACAATAGGCTTCATGATGGATTGCGACACAACTGGTGTGGAGCCGGATTTGGCGCTGGTGAAGTACAAGAAACTGGTTGGCGGGGGCATGATCAAGATCGTGAACAACACCGTGCCGACTGCGCTCTTCAAGCTCGGCTACACGCACGAGGAAGCTGACAAGATCGTCAGCTACATCGACGCGACGGGAACTATCGAAGGCGCTCCGGATATTAAAGACGAGCATCTTGCTGTGTTTGATTGCTCCTTCAAGCCGGCCAAGGGTACTCGATCGATTCATTACATGGGCCACCTCCGCATGATGGCGGCCACCCAGCCGTTCATCTCCGGAGCGATTTCGAAGACCGTGAACCTGCCCGAGTCGGCCACCGTCGAAGAGATCATGGAAGCCTATCTCCAGGCCTGGAAGCTCGGACTCAAGGCCGTGGCCATCTACCGCGACGGCTGCAAGAAGTCGCAACCGCTATCAGCGGCAGGGAGCAAGACCGCAACTTCCTCCAAGTCCGATGTAGGTGCGGGCGTCTCGCCCGTGCAACATGAAGAAGAAAATCTCAACGCCCCGCCCCGCGCCGTGCGCCACAAGTTGCTCGAAGAGCGTATGTCGGTGACGCACAAATTCAAGGTAGGTGACCATGAGGGCTATCTCACCGTCGGGCTTTATCCAAATGGCGAACCGGGTGAAATCTTCATCACCATGGCCAAGGAAGGCTCCACCGTCAGCGGTCTCATGGACAGCTTCTCCTGTGCTGTCTCCATCGCCCTGCAACACGGTGTGCCCTTGAAACTGCTGTGCGAGAAATTTGCACACACCCGCTTCGAGCCCAGCGGCTGGAGTGGGAACGGCGAGATTGGCTTCGCGAAGTCGATCATGGACTATATCTTCCGCTGGCTCCAGTTGCGCTTCGTCACCGGCCAGCAGCAGTTGCTGTTTGACAACTTGCGGCCAAAGTCTTGGTCCGCGCCCGGAAGTGGAGTTGCGGGCAGTGGGCTTCCCGGCTCCGAACGAATAGGTGAACTGAGTGGCTCAACCGAAAGTGTAGGGCGCGCGCCCTCGCCCGCCGGTGGTTCGGTGCACGCCGCCGACGCCCTGCGCGAAATCGTGGACCTGGGCGATGCCCCAACCTGCAGCTTCTGCGGCAGCATCATGACCAGAAATGGGAGCTGCTACAGATGCATGAGTTGCGGCAGCACGAGTGGCTGCTCGTAAAGCTTGTGTAGGGACGGACGCCCTCGTCTGTCCAGCCGAGCCAGCTCGGCTCGGTTTTGGGTAGGGCATGAATTCATCCATGCCGAAACAAGAACCGCGGCTTTTAGCCGCTGAAGTGGACAAAGCGTAAGCAGTCGAGTATGTTTTAGTCGTGAGGGGGCACGGCGCATGCCGTGCCCTCTCTGTGTTTACGAAACTTTCTCTAGCATCCACCGTTCATCAAGCAGGAGAATACGCGTTATGCCAACCGGGCTAGATAGTCTCAAACATATTGTGGTGCTCATGATGGAGAACCGCTCGTTTGACCACATGCTGGGCTCGCTGAAGGCCGTGGATTCGCGAATCGACGGGGTCACCGATCAGTTGAGCAATCCGGACACGACGGGTGCTCAAGTCAAGCCACAGCCGTTGGCGGAGTTTCAGGGACAGCTCAATCCCGATCCCGACCATCATTTTCCGGCGGTTGATCTGCAAATCTTCGGTGGAGAGACGAGCGCCGCACGCATCGCGAATATGCAGGGGTTCGTGAAGAGCTACTTCAATCAGCGCCGGGATGTAAAGCATTCGCAGATGATCATGTATTACTTCAAGCAGACGGACTTGCCCGTGCTAACCAAGTTGGCGCTCGAATTCGCGGTCTTCAACCGCTGGTTTGCTTCGATTCCCGGACCGACGATCTGCAATCGGGCGTTTGCGCACTATGGAACTTCGTTCGGCAGAGTGGATATGAATCCGTTCGACATCATTGCGCCGTTCAAGAGCATTTACACCCGGCTCGTCAACAACAATCACACCGCCAAGGTGTACTACTACGACACAACAAGTTCGACCATGGAGGTCGTAAACCTGCTCCAGAACCAGCCAAAACTGTTTGGTACATACAAGCAATTCAAGAGTGACTGCGACAAAGGGGTACTCCCGGAGTATTCGTTTGTCGAGCCGAACTATAACGACCACGATAGCGACAGCGGCGAGGAAGTGGCGAACGATCAGCACCCTGACCATGACGTGCAGGCGGGAGAGTTCTTAATCGCTGAAGTGTATATGCATATCCGGCGGAACCCGAAACTCTGGCCCAACACGGCTCTTCTGGTGGTTTATGACGAGCATGGAGGCCTCTTCGATCACGTCGTACCGCCGGCGTGTACGGCGGACAGGTTTACGGCGTCGGCGAATAGCACCGGCACTGGAATGGAGTTCAAGTTCGATCGGCTGGGGGTGCGGGTGCCAGCGATCCTAATTTCGCCCTGGATTCCGAAAGGGACGGTGGTAGATCGCATGTTCGACCACGCTTCGATTCCGGCGACGGTCACGAAATTCTTCTTGCCAGACTATTCGCCGGTTTCTCCGCGGGAAGCTATCGCCAATGTTTTTATCGAGCCCAATAAGCAGCCGATAGATGCAAACCGTAACCTGCTTTCCCTTGCCGCCATGCGGGACGATTGCCCGGTGTTCGATATTTAGAAGGAGTGAACGAATGGAAGTCATTCATGTGCCCAGGCCGTCGAAGAAGGCGATGAATCCGGAGCGGCCGGCCAACGCGCTGTTACTCTCGCAGGTCTCACATTTGCAGCATGCGGAGAGGAGACTGCCGCTCCGCTACCGCACCAAGATCTATACCCATGCCATCGAGACCGAGGGCGAAGCGGCTGAGTACATTCGCGAAGTGACGGAGGCAATTCACCAAGCCCATGCAGACGCTGCAAAGCGGCGAGCCAGACATGCGCGTAGGCCCGTTATCGAGATCGCGGCCGCGGCGGACGAAGGGACGAAGCGAAAGAGCCGTTCCAAGGCTAAGGCGAAAAGCGGCGCCAAGCGTGGAAGGAAAAAAAAGAGGTGATCCTCCTGGAGGCATGTATGCGGTGGAGTGGGATGTTAGTGCTGTTGGGTGCTTCCACACTGGCATTGGCTCAAGAGAGTCCGCTGCGGGGGGAGTTGCGACGCGAGGGTGAGCGTTTTTCTGACGCCTGCGCGGCTTTCAACTTTAAATCCGTGCCCGGATGCGCGTACACGCTGTTTACCGACCATCCATTACACATAGCAGCAGGCAGTATGCCTCCGCAGAACGGATTTGGGCTAGGGGGAGCGTTCGTTTGGTCCAAGAACACAAGAAATTGGCGCATGAGTTGGGACTTCGACGCGGTCGGTGCGTTCAGCGGTTCGTGGCGCGCGGGCGGTTACATGAAGATGGTTCACACGCCGCATCCGGCAAAGCCGCAGATTCGTGCGACTCATCCCTATACCGTCTTCAATTTCTACGGGCAAACCATTTCGCTGAACAAGCTGAACTTCTTTGGCCTGGGCAACGACACCACGCTTGCGGGAAAATCGCTTTTGGGAATGAGCGAAAGGATTGTTGGGGCCAGCGCGATCAAACCCGTGTTCGAATGGGCAGCCATTCGGTGGTTGAATCTCGCGCTGCTAGGAGAAATAAACGGGCGTTTTATTGACATCCGGGGGAAACACGGGCAGTCCGTGCCCTCGATTGAGACCCTATATACGGATGCGACGGCACCGGGCCTAAGCAGCCAGCCGGGATTCGCTCAACTGGGCGAAGGTCTGCGCATTAAACCGGCGATCGGAAATCTGCAACTGAATTACGTGGGGAAATTTCAGCAATTCTTCGCGCCCTCCAGTTCGCACAACTCTTTTCTACGCTGGACAGTGGATCTGGATCATACGTACTCCCTCTATGGAAGCTCGCAGTCCGGAGCGGCGAGCCGAGAGACGCTTGGTCCCGATTCCTGCGCGCCATCCGGAGAGAAGTGCCCGGAGGTTTCGCGTACGCGGAACTTGAACGGGTCGATCGGCCTGCGGCTGCTGCTTTCTGAATCTCTCACGTCAGGAACCAGTGTTGTGCCTTTTTATTTTCAGCAGACGTTGGGAGGACAAGACATCAACAGCGCGCTGTCGCTCGGCAGTTACCAGGATTATCGGTTTCGCGCTCCCAATCTGCTGCTCTTGCAGGAAAGCGTCGAACACTCGATCTGGGGTCCGTTTGGTCTGAAGCTCATGGCGGATCAAGGAAGGGTTGCGCTGACACGCAGCGATCTTGGCTTTAGCCATCTGAAGCACAGCTTCGCCGGTGGACTGACGCTTCGGGCCGGCGGCTTTCCGATGGTATCTCTGATGTTTGCCTGGGGAGGCCCCGAGGGCCACCACAACATCGTCAATATGAACACGTCGCTGTTGGGAGGATCATCGCGTCCAGCGCTCGACTAAAAGAAGCCTCACGGGTCATGGTCGGTCTCTGGCGGCAGGGCCGAAGCTGCACGGACACATCCCCCGAATCGCGAGTAATTCTGCTCGCCGCGCTGTGGTTTTTCAAGATTCGGCAAATGAACCTGAAGAAGAGACAAGCGCAAATAAACAAGGAACTTTGATTTGCGACTGCATGATCATTGCGGACCTGTTGGCAGAGCTGCTATTAACCCGAGAGGCAATCCCGATGGCGTCAATCCCGAAATGGGAGTTCCAGCTTCGAGACGTGATGGATGACCTTGACGGCAGTTGCGGCTTAGTCTCTCTAAAGGCCCGCTGTTCCGCGACCCCCAAACATTCATGACGGCCATCATCTTTGCCGCTGGTTCCTTCTAAGAATTTCACATGCTCTCAAACTAACCCGACAACCTTCCCCTCCGTTCCCTTCCCCTCCCCCCGGTATTAAACTGATCAGTTTGAAATCTCCGTTGATCTGCGCTATCCACGGCGCTGAATTTTTGGGAGCATGAAATGGTCACAACTACCGCCCGCACCAATCCGCTCTCTTATCTCACCGATCAATTGAACGACCTCAAGGCCAAGGGCACCCACTTCCGTCTGCGTGTGCTCGAAGACGAGCAGGCGCCGGTGTGCACCTTCGACGGCAAGAAGGTCATCAATCTGGCTTCGAATAATTATCTCGGACTGACCACGCATCCCAAGCTGCGCGAAGCGGCGCTTGAGGCTACGCGCAAGTACGGCGTGGGATCGGGCGCGGTGCGCACCATCGCCGGCACCATGAAGGTCCACATGGAGCTGGAAGAGAAGATCGCGCGCTTCAAGAACGTCGAGGCCTGCGTGGTCTTCCAATCAGGATTTGCAGCGAACGCCGGTACAGTCTCGGCCGTCCTGGGCAAGGAGGATTTCATTGTCTCCGATCAGCTCAACCACGCGTCAATCATCGACGGCGCTCGACTCTCGCGCGCCAAGATCCTCGTCTTCAACCACAAAGACATTGCCCACGCAGAAGAGCAGCTCGCTAGCGTGAAAGATCAGCCCGGACGCAAGCTGCTGATCAGCGATGGCGTCTTCTCCATGGATGGCGACATCGGCCCGCTCCCGCAGCTTTGCGATCTCGCGGAGAAATACGGCGCGATCATGATGGTGGACGACGCGCACGCCTCGGGCGTTCTCGGCCGCAATGGACGCGGCACCATCGATCACTTCCATGTGCACGGACGCGTGGACATTCAGGTGGGGACGCTTTCAAAAGCAATCGGTGCGCTCGGCGGATACGTCTGCGGCTCGCGCGACCTAATTGATTTTCTCTACCACCGCGCGCGGCCATTTCTATTCTCTACGTCACACCCGCCGTCGGTTGCCGCTACGTGCATCGCGGCGTTCGACGTGCTGGAGCAGGAGCCGGAGCGAATCGAAGAACTTTGGGAGAACACGCGCTACTGGAAAAAAGAACTCGGTCTGCTCGGCTTCGACATCGGCGGTCGCACCACGCCGGCCAGCGAGACTCCAATCACACCCATCATCATCGGTGACGGGAAGCTCACCATGGATTTCTCGCGCGAACTTTTTAAAGAAGGCGTGATGGGCACGGGCATCGCTTTTCCCACGGTGCCGGAAGGCAAGGCGCGCATCCGCACCATCATGACCGCGACCCACAGAAGAGAAGAACTCGATCAGGCTCTACAAGTTCTGGCCCGGGTGGGTAAGAGGATGAGAATTCTGGGCTGACCTGCTACTGCGGTTGGGGGTGGAACATTTCGTCCAAGGTGTTCCACGTGGAACACTCTCTAGGGATAAGTCCAATTATCTCTGCAACTTGCCAATTTGGGAATTGTCTCAAAATGATACGATGGCGACATTTCGGCAGCCCGTGCGGAGAAATGGCCACCTGGCGTCGGCTTTCAACTTGCCCGGATCAGCGCCGCTTTCCGCCAAATACCTCATCCGGATTCTGCTGTACCTGTGTGTAGCCCGCAGGAATATCGAACAGACTTGAATCGAGAGCGCTGCTGGAAAAAGAAGTCACTTCGATCGTCATGTCCATCATTGAGTTGCTCATGGTTACGGGCTGAGTGTTCGCGGGGGCGGCTCCGCTGGCTGAGGTTGATTCTTGCGCCGGCGGTTGCTGCGGCTGCTGGTCCTGCTGCTTCTTTTTCTTGCCGAAACCACCAAACATTCCTCCCAGACTCTTGCTGATCGCTTCTTTGGGAGTGGCCGGAACCGTGCCCTCTTGCGCTTGCTGTTGCTGGGAAGCAGGCTGGGATGCCTGTGCCTGCGAGCCTGCGCCGGTGTTCTGCGGCATGCCCGTACCCGACATGCCAAAGCTCACGTTTTGCAGCAGGGGCATGCCTTGCAGCTTGACGGAGTTCTTTCGGAACTCTTGCATTGCCTGGCCCATCTGGGGGTTCATGCCCATCATGTTGCCCATGGTTCCAGGCAGCCAGTCCAATTCCTTGGCCATGCGGATGTAAAACTGCCGCACTTCGTCGTATCCGGGAACTGAGGGAGCGATCCATGAATCAGAGTTCATGGACATGGTCGCGCTCTGCATCTGTTGCTGGACTTTGGGATCGTTGGACTGAATCTCCATATCGAGCCGCCACTTCAATTCCTTCGTCGGCAGATTCAAGATGGTGCGCGTGGCGCCGGTTTCCTGCGATTGCATTTTGGGGATCATTTTGAAATCGGCCGATTCCGGGTGCTTAGCCGCGGCCTTGGCCTGTTCTTCCTTTGCACGTGCCTGGGCCCGCTCCAGCGCGGCCTTGAACTCTTCGAAGGTCATGGTG
>QIAR01000024.1 GCA_003225595.1 Acidobacteriota bacterium
GAGAAGAATCCGCAACTGCAGCGCATTTACGGAACTTCGTTCTTCTCAAAGAAAGAACTTGAAGACTATCTGCGCAACATTGAAGAAGCCAAGAAGCGCGATCACCGCGTGCTGGGCAAGCAGCTTGATCTTTTCTCGATTCAGGAGCTGGCAGGGCCAGGGCTGATTTTCTGGCATCCCAAGGGCAGCATCATCCGCAAAGAGATGGAAGACTGGATGCGCTCGGAGTACATCAGGCGCGGCTATTCCCTCGTGTATACGCCCCATGTGGCACGGCGGCAGTTGTGGCAAACCTCGGGCCACGAAGGTTACTACGCGCAAAGTATGTTCGACGTCATGGAGCTTGACGATGCGGAATACCGCATGAAGCCCATGAACTGCCCATTCCACATCCTGATTTATAAAGACTCGCTGAAGTCCTACCGCGATCTGCCGGTACGCCTGGGCGAACTCGGCACCGTGTACCGCTACGAGCGCTCGGGCGTAATGCACGGTCTCCTGCGCGTGCGTGGCTTCACCCAGGACGACGCCCACATTTTCTGCACTCCGGATCAGATCGAAGACGAAATCGTCGCCTGCATGGACTTTGCGCTGGCGGTGCTGAAAGCCTTCGGCTTCGATCAGTTTCAGACTGATCTCTCGACTTGGGATCCGAAGGACCGCAAGAATTTCCTCGGGACCGAGGAACAGTGGGAACTGGCGAACCGTTCGCTCGAAAACGCACTGAAGCGGCGCAATATCGAGTACAAGACGATTCCCGGTGAGGCCGCATTCTATGGTCCAAAGATCGACGTCAAGCTGGTGGATGCGATCGGCCGGCTATGGCAGCTTTCGACTATTCAGTTCGACTTCAACCTGCCGCAACGGTTCCAGTTGGAGTACGTCGCTGAAGATGGTGTCGAACGTTTCTTCGGGGTGCTGATCGAGCATTACGCCGGCGCGTTGCCAGTATGGCTGTCGCCGGTGCAAGCGGTCATGATTCCGATCAGCGAGCGGCACAAAGACTATGCTGAGAAAGTCGCCACGCAACTCAGAGAAGCAGGCGTGCGTGTGGAAGTAGATGCGCGCAATGAAAAGATGAATGCCAAGATCCGCGAGCACGCCATGCAGAAAGTGCCGTTTCTGCTGGTTGTCGGAGATAAAGAATCTGAAGCTGGCAAGGTCAATGTCCGCACCCGCGGCAAAGAAAGAACCGAAGATATGCCGGCATCGGAGTTCGTGGAGAAAATCAAGAGCCTGATCGCGGGGAGGAGCCCCGGGCTGTGATCATTCCAAAGTGGGCACGAAACACTTAGGCACGGACGCTCTCGTCTTGACACCTGAGCATTGCACCCACTTCGATGGTTCGAAACGAACTCAAGACGTACATCGCGGCGCCCATCGAGCGCTGTTTCTATCTTCCCCACAGTTGTACTATGTTCCCGTGCACGACCTCGCGCAGAACGTCCGGGATTACATCCGGCGGCAGAAGCTGCTCAAACCCGGGGACCGCGTCGGTGTGGCGGTTTCGGGCGGCGTGGATTCCGTTGCGCTGCTGCGCGTTCTGCTCGAACTCCGCAAGGAACTCGGGATTGTCCTGATGGCAGTTCACTTCAACCACAAGCTGCGTGGGGCGGAGTCGGACGCGGACGAGAAATTTGTCGCCAGTCTGGCGTGCGAGCACAAGCTCCAGTTTCACTCCAGCAGCACTGATGTTGCCGCACACGCCGCCAGAGAGCACATGAGTGTAGAGACCGCGGCGCGGGAACTGCGCTATAAATTTTTCAGGGAGTTGCTGCGTTCGGGAACGGCGGGGAAGATTTCCCCCGATAAAGCTAACGCCTCGCTGGACAAAGTCGCGACCGGTCACACGCTCGACGATCAGGCAGAAACCGTGCTGATGCGGCTCGTCCGTGGGGCTGGAACACGAGGGTTGGCTGGAATTTATCCGAAGTTGTCAGTGCCCACAGGCCTGTGGGAAGAAAGCGCTCAGCATTCAGCACTCAGCAATCAGCCAGCTGACAGGCTTCAGGCGTCAGGCTCCAGGCGTAAGGGGGAAAGCTCCCGATCTCCGGAAGAGAAGCAGGCCAGGGGAGCAGGAGCGACAGAGCCTGCCATCATTCGGCCGTTGTTGGCACAGAAACGTAAAGATCTGGAAACCTATCTTGCGAGCGTCGGGCAGGGCTGGCGTAATGATTCGAGTAACCGCGATTTGCGCTTCACGCGGAATCGGGTTCGACACGGGATTCTACCGCGCCTTGAACGACATTTGAACCCGGCGGTTCGAGAAGCGCTCGCAGAAACGGCAGAAATTGCGCGAGCGGAAGAGGAGTACTGGGAAAGCGAAGTAGAGCGTCTGATAAGTGCCGCGTGGATTCCGGTGACTGCGGCGGAACGCCGCCAAAGGGATATCAGCGCTACGAATACGGCGCCCGGTGGGGCACTGAAACTGGAACTCCTGCGGCAATTGCCGATTGCCCTGCAGCGCCGGTTGGTTCGGTCAGCGGGCGAGTTGTTGGGGTTACAGCTCGAATTTCGGCCCGTGGAAGAGATTCTGCGAATAGCTGCCGGTGGGCCCAGGTCTGCGTCGCTCCCCAACGGTTGGAGCGTGGTAAGAGGCAAGCAGGAGTTGCGTTTTGAGCTAGCCGTAGGGCGTGGAAATGACAATCCGGAGTACGAATATCCCCTCTCCGTTCCCGGACGAGTAGAGGTGCCTGAGACTGCAACAATATTTGAAGCGGAAGCCGTGCTCATGGGGAACTCATCGGCAGGTCATAATCCCGACCACCTGTTAGAGACATCGGCGCTAGCAAAGGAGTTACGGGTGCGAAACTGGCGACCCGGAGACCGCTTCTGGCCGGCTCACACCAAGTCCCCCAAGAAGATCAAGGAGTTGCTTCAGGAGCTTCACATAGCGCAACCCGAGCGGAAGCTTTGGCCCGTAGTTGTAAATAGCGACGAAATCGTCTGGCTCCGCGGTTTCCCCGCACCTTCGAAGTTGCGGCCGAAAGCGGACGCTGACCAGGCGGTGGTGATCCGGGAGGTCCGCTTGGCGGATGTCATGACCTAAGTTACGCTAAGAACGCTCTATTTTTCTCGCCAGGAACGGGTAAAATGGCAGCTAGGCGGATTTCACCTATCCAAATTCCTTGGTGGGCATCTAATGCATAAGAGGAACCCGGCACTTCATCATCTCAGTCGATAAGGCGCTGGTGTTACAGGAGTTCTGAGTGAATTCTACAGTTAAGACGGTGGTGTTCTGGTTGGTGATCGTGCTTTCGGCCTTCCTGTTGTGGCAGGTGGTCAAGGCGGGGGGCGGCGGTCAGAAAGAGAAGGAAGTCAACTTCTCCCAATTCATGTCTGATGTGGACAAGGGGAACGTCAAAGAAGTCACCATCATCGGCATGGAAGTACGCGGCAAATATCTCAATGATAATTCCGGCTTTCATACGACGGTCCCGGCAAACTATCCGGACATGATCAAGACCCTGCGCGACAAGGGTGTGAACATCAGCATCCGCGACGTAAGCAACGGGAGCTGGCCCACCTGGCTGTTGAACCTGGCTCCGCTCATCCTGCTGGCAGCACTGTGGTTCTTCATGATCCGCCAAATGCAGACTGGCGGGAACAAGGCACTGTCTTTTGGTAAGAGCCGCGCCCGCTTACTTTCCATGCAGCAGAAAAAGGTCACGTTCAAAGACGTGGCTGGCGTGGATGAGGCCAAAGAAGAACTGCGGGAGATTATCGAGTTCCTGCGTGAAGCGCAGAAGTTCCAGAAGCTTGGAGGGCGCATTCCCAAGGGTGTGCTGCTGGTCGGACCTCCGGGAACCGGAAAGACCTTGCTGGCCCGAGCAGTAGCCGGCGAGGCAAACGTTCCGTTCTTCTCAATTTCCGGTTCGGATTTCGTGGAGATGTTTGTGGGCGTGGGCGCCAGCCGGGTGCGTGATTTGTTCGAGCAGGGTAAGAAGAATGCGCCATGCATTATTTTTATTGATGAGATCGATGCGGTAGGACGTCACCGCGGCGCCGGTCTCGGCGGCGGTCACGACGAGCGCGAGCAAACGCTGAACCAATTGCTGGTCGAGATGGACGGCTTCGAGTCCAACGAAGGCGTCATCCTCATGGCCGCGACTAACCGGCCTGACGTGCTTGATCCGGCGCTGCTAAGGCCTGGGCGCTTCGATCGTCGTGTGGTAGTAAGCCGTCCCGATGTGCGCGGGCGCGAAGAGATCCTGCGCGTCCACACCCGCAAGATCCCTCTCGCTGAGGATGTAAATCTGTCGGTTTTGGCGCGCGGGACCCCTGGATTTTCGGGGGCCGACTTGGCAAATATGGTCAATGAAGCGGCCCTGAGCGCGGCGCGGCAAAACCGGAAGGCCGTGCTCCAATACGATTTCGAATTGGCTAAGGACAAGGTTCTGATGGGGGTGGAGCGCAAGTCGCTGATTCTCTCGGACGAAGAAAAAAAAGTGACCGCCTATCACGAAGGCGGCCACGCACTGGTTGCGGCGAAATTACCGCACTCCGACCCGGTCCACAAGGTCACGATCATTCCACGGGGAATGGCACTGGGCGTCACCATGCAACTGCCCATTGATGACCGGCACAACTACACCAAGGAATACCTGGAAACCGGAATCGCCATTTTGATGGGCGGACGTCTCGCCGAGGAACTCTTCTTAGGACAAATGAGCACCGGCGCCGGGAATGACATCGAGCGGGCCACGGAAATGGCGCGCAAGATGGTCTGCGAGTGGGGTATGAGCGAGCTCGGTCCCCTGACCTTCGGTAAAAAAGAAGAACAGATCTTCTTGGGTCGCGAGATCGCGCAGCACCGTGATTACAGTGAAGCGACCGCCATCCAGATCGATGAGGAAGTCCGCAAGGCGATAAATAGGGGCTACGGCACAGCGAAGGGTATTCTGTTGGAAAACAAGGAAGTCCTGCACAGGATTGCCGCTGCTTTGCTGGAGCGCGAAGTGCTTGATGCCAACGAGATCAAGCTGCTGATGGACGGGCAAGAGCTGCCGCCGGTTAAGGTTGCGCCTTCGAAAGGCGATGATGGTGTGCAGCAAGTGCTCAAGCCCGAGCCGGGACGGCCGGGTCTTGCCAAAGGCGGCGAGAGGCCAGCGCCGGCGTAGGAACCCATTTCCCAGTCTCAGTAGTCAGTTCTCGGAGGGGCGGCTAAATGGCCGCCCTAATTATTTTGAGCCCAACTTCGTTCGCACGATTTTCATCGCTGATAGGTTCAAGCCAAATTCAGTTGTCACCCGCGCGTCGAGGGGTCTGCATTCCCAGTCGTCAGTCGGTAATCGCCGATCGCAGATCTCCCTGCCTTGGTCTCCCTGCCTCCGTCTCCCGTGGCAATCCGGAGTTACTGGTTCACCGCCCGCACCTTGCCCTCTCTGACGAGCTGCGCCATCGCAGCAACGGTCTCTTCGATCGGAGCATTCGGGTCCACGCGATGCTGGTAGTAGAGGTCAATGGTTTCTACTCCCCAGTCGCCGCAGGCTCCCTTCGCAGGCGGAACGCAAGTAATCGGGCTTGCCGTTCACGTCACGCACCTTGGGGTTGTTGGGATCGCGAATAATTCTAAACTTGGTTGCCAGCACGACTTGGTCGCGGCGACCGCGAATTGCTTTTCCAACCAGCTCTTCATTGGTGAACGGCCCGTATACGTCGGCCGTGTCCAGCAAAGTAATGCCCAGCTCAAGCGCTCGCTGGATGGTGGCGATCGACTCACCTTCATCGCGTGGTCCGTAAAACTCTGACATGCCCATGCAGCCGAGGCCGATGGCAGAAACTCCGAGGTCGCTGCGCCCTAATTGGCGAGTATTCATGGCTGATCCTCCTTGCAAGGTGAATGAAAAATTGGAAAATCCTCGATTTCCAACACTGCTCCGGAAGCCCGATGCGTTTTAGGGTGAGAGCCTCAGGCGGTGTGACTTACCCAGATAGATGCGGTGCTCAGCAGACGATTCCTAGAATATAAATCGGCTAGCCGCTCCAACACGGACGACGGATCGGAATCCCAACAGGTGAATTATCTCGGCTCGATGGGTGCGCCGGCAGGGATCGTGGCCTTTTCTAATGCCTGCAAAGCCGGAACTACCGTCATGCCGATGTAGATTCTGTAGAGTGCATAAGCGTGGAAGGCAACACTCAGGATGTCCTTAAACAGCAAGAGGAGTACACCGTCAAGAGCGTATATGCCCATACCTACGAGGAACGCCCATTTTTGGCCTTTGCGGGCGAAACTCCAGAAGAACACAAAAAGACCAGCAACGAAACCGTTGATGATCAAATCGAGGAACATTCCAGCGGAACCGGCTTGGTGCGCGAGCGCGTCGACTATCTGAGTGATGCCCAACCCGACGATGAAATGAAGGTGTCCGCCCGACATACCGACAATGGAGTTGACGACGGAAAGGCCGGCAATCCACACAAACCAGTTTGCTCCCGACTTTACTACCTGTTCGGCGCGCGCGCGGCGCAGCATCAGATCGTTACCCGGTCTTGCAGTCTCCGTGGTGAGTCCCACTCCGCCAGTAGCCATTCTCATCTCTCCTAAGTGCGCGCGAGAGTCTCGCGGATTCGACTTGCGTGCGAAAGTTATCACGAACAAGTCGGACGGAAAAGCAAAATTCTGCAATACGTGCACAGAAGTAAAAAGTGTGCTCTCGCTATGGCGGTAATGAGAGAGGGGCTAGGCCGCGACCGTAATCAGCGGCTTGGCAGAAGGCAGGACTTCTCCGAGTTCGACAGCGGCCACGCCAGCGGAATTCAGAGCACCGACCAGTTCCACACTGTCCTGAGCGGCGGCCGAGATCAACAGCCCACCCGCGGTCTGTGGATCGAAGAGAACTGTCTTTATTTCTTCCGGGATTCCCGATTCGTAGTTCACCACGCATTCGGCAAAATCGCGATTGGCTTTCAGGCCGCCAGGGATGCACCCAGCACGAACGCACTCCAGAGCACCCTCTAGCAGCCGTACACGACTGGCATGGATCCGCAAGCTGACACTCGAGGCTAGCGCCATCTCGCGAGCGTGACCGATCAGGCCGAAACCAGTGATGTCGGTCATGGCGTGGATGGCGAACCGGTCGTTAGTCGCCTGCAGTGGGTCGTTAGCTGCTGAGTTTCTCGCGACTGGACGGGCGACGAGGCCCGTCTCTCCACCGTCATTTCCCTCGACATCAGCATTGCTCTGAGCCGAGCTTCGCCCGGCCCCAATCTCCTCGAAACGTGTTGGGACAGACGCCCTCGTCTGTCCGGCCTCAGCTCCGCGATCCCGGTCCTGAGCCGTAATCACCTCCGCCGCTGTCTTGTTCAAGGCGGTCATTGATGCCACCGCAGCGTCGATCCATGACTGCTTGGCAGTTCCTTTCTTGATCGCGGTGGAAATCACGCCAGTGCCGAGAGCTTTGGTGAGGATGAGAGCGTCCCCTGGCCGCGCTCCGGAGTTTGCCAAAACGCACCGCGGATGAATTAGGCCTGTGACCGAATATCCGAACTTGGTTTCCTCGTCACGGATGCTATGGCCGCCCACGACGGTGCAGCCGGCTTCCGTCATCTTCGAGAGTCCGCCGGCCAGGATGCGCTCGAGAATCTCGAGGTCGCCCTTTTCTGGAAAGCAGACGAGAGCGAGCGCGGTGAGCGGGCGTCCGCCCATGGCGTAGACGTCACTGAGAGAATTGGTAGCAGCGATCTGGCCGAACGTGTAGGGATCGTCCACAATCGGGGTGAAAAAATCGACAGTCTGAACCAGCGCGGTATGGGGTGAAATCTGATACACGCCGGCGTCGTCAGCGTGATCGAAGCCGACTAGAACATTCGGGTCCTGTTGCCGGGCTAATTTCCCAAGCACCGCGTCCAGCGCCGCCGGACTCAGCTTGGAGGCTCAACCCGCGGCTTTGACGGACTCCGTCAGCCGAAATGGCTTCACTTCGGGCATGCCTTCATTGTAATGGAGTCGCTAATCGCGGAAGTGGTCGAGTCGCGAGGCTGCTGGCAATGATTATGTAAGACGGACAGCCTCGCCTATCTGACTAAACAGAGCTCGGCGTTCTATTATTGCCAGCATCCTGCCCACACTCAGGTGAGTTGCGTGACGGCTGTCACGGGGCAGCGCTACCCTACCGTAACGTCCGTTATTTGCAGTTCCGGATATTCGTGGTTCCACTGCGCAGAGATGCTTTCAAATGTGAGCCGGAATGGCTTGCTCTGGCCAGGAGCGAGCGGGGATGCGTTCAGATCTACAGCATCCGGATATGGTCCACCGGTCTGAAGCACATGGAGCGGGACATCTTCCGTCTGCGCCACCTGGCCCATGGAATCCTTGAAGGTGACGTGGACCATCACGTGAGTGAGGGTTTTGTCCCCAGTATTGGTGATCGTGCCGTCGATGTAGGTCACCGACGCGCCTACAAAGTTCTCTGCCGCGCTCATCTTTATGTTTGAAAGCTTGATATTGGAAATGTATGGATGGGGCGTCTTCGCGCTCTTAGGCTCACTGCGCGAAAGCAGCGCGATGATCGCGATGACCACGACGACAAAGGCAACGCCAATGCCGATAGTCGTCCAGTTGGTATCGCGTTGGTCGGTTGATGGCGAGGGCTGGATCAGTCCGCCCATGGGTCAAGATTGTACTATCTGGAGAATCCGGTGATTGCGGCTACTGCTAATCCCCAGCCTCTATAATGTCCGTTCTCGCATCACCCTGGAGGTTCCATGGTTTCACGGCGCGTTTTCCTGCAAGTTAGCACTGTGGCCGCAGGAGTCGGTCTCGTCGCCCCGTCGGTCGCGCAGGCTGCGGAAGAGAAATGTGGGCCACTTCCGGCGCCGATCGCGAACCTGAAATCCATGAGCGACCAGGCGAAGCCCATAACGCGCGAGGAGCGGCTCCAACGTCAGGAAAAGGCGCAAAGGTTAATGCAGGCGAACAATCTGGATGCCATTCTCTTGATGGAAGGCACTTCGCTCAACTACTTCACCGGCATTCGTTGGTGGGGAGGCGAGCGGCTGTTCGTCATGGTGCTGCCCGCAAGAGGTGCTGCCTTTTACGTATGCCCGGCATTTGAAGAGGGCCGAGCGCGGGA
>QIAR01000025.1 GCA_003225595.1 Acidobacteriota bacterium
CCGCGCTTCCACCTGCACTTCACTCCCACCTCGGCCTCCTGGCTCAATCGGGTCGAGCGCTGGTTCGCTGAGTTGACCGAAAAACAGATCCGGCGCGGCGTCCAGCGCAGCACACGCGAGTTGGAACACGCTATCCGCGGCTTCATCGATCACCACAACCGAAACCCTTCGTCTGGACCAAATCCGCTGACCAAATCCTGGAATCGGTCGCCCGCTTTTTGTAAACGAACATTAGACTCAGTACACTAGTCCCGAATGCAAAATCTGCTGGAAATCTCTTCGACTTCCTTTCAATCGGATCTTGAAAATGCACTTATTGGCTTCGTTTTGTGGTTTTTAGGATGCATCGGGGCATTTCCCTGAGACGCAAGCCGCATTTTTGCGGGTTTCTTGAACCGCCAGGTCTGTGCGAGTTCAGGTACCGAGATCCGTATCCGCTTTTTAGCGTGCCGCCATTGTAAGATGAAGCCCTGACCTAAACGGGGGGTTCATGAAGATTCTATCCGCGCTGTTGCTTATGTGTGCCTTTCTCCTGCCGGCTTTTGCGGCCGACAACCAGAAAGAAGAAGACCGCGTGAAAGAAGCCGGCCAAGTGCTGAAGGAGATCCTTAACATTCCGGACAACATTCCGCAGGACTTGCTCGACAAAGCTGAATGCCTGATCATTCTGCCCTCGGTGAAGAAGGGTGCGTTCGGCATCGGCGGCAGCTATGGCCGTGGTGTCATGATCTGCCGCAGCGGAGAGCACTACACGGGTCGGTGGGGAGCGCCGGCTATGTATGCCCTGGAAGGCATCAACATCGGCTTCCAGTTAGGTGGCCAGGCCACCGATTTTGTGCTGCTGGTGATGAATCCCAAGGGAGCACAATCGCTGCTAGGCAGCAAAGTGAAGCTGGGCGCGGACGCCGCGGCTGCCGCCGGGCCAAAAGGACGCAACGCGACCGCAGCCACTGACGTGGTGATGAAGGCCGAGGTCCTTTCCTATTCCCGTTCCAAGGGACTGTTCGCCGGAATCTCGCTCGAGGGCTCTACGCTGCGCTCGGATGGCAGCGCCAACGAAAAACTATATGGACAAAAGCTGACAGCGAAAGAAATCATCCGCGATGGCAAGGTGAAAGCCCCGCCCAGTGCGCGCGAACTTGTCGCGCTCTTGGATAAAAAGAGCCCCAAGAACCGCTCCGATCCCAAGTCGCTGGAATAACGCTCAGTGATCGCGTGCAGTGTGAGGCGGGCAACCTCGCCGGCCTCGCACCCCGGGTATAATGAAGCCAGTTTTCTCCCACCTTCCCGTGTTTTGTGCATGGACAAAGGCCTCTTTAGTTCGACATGAATGCTCACCTCAAGGCCGCACCCCGCCTCAAACTGCTGCTTGAACTGGAACCCGCCCACCACGTCTTTTTTCGCAACCTGGCCGACATCCTCTTGTTCCGGTCGCCGCCCCCTATCGCGACCACGTCTAGGCCCGCGCCTTTCTGGAGCGACGTCTTTGTCTACTCCGGCGTGCCCTGGTGGTGGCTTCTGGGATCAATGCTCTGGCACGTGCTAGCGGTTGTAGCCGTGTGGAGCCTATCCCAGGGCTGGGCGCTGCAAGAACACCTCCAGCAGCGGAGGACTTTCCACCAAACGTACGTCAGCTACTACACGCCTCCCCAGTCCTTCCCGGCATTAGGAAGCAGTCGGTCGCGCGTTGGTGCGCGGCCCAAGGAACAGCGCGAGTCTGCGTCTGCACATCAGCCCCTGATCTGGGTGGCGCAGGAGCGCACCCAGAGCATCATCACGCCACCCGACATTAAGCTGACTGAGCCTGGGCGACCCAATATCGTGGCCTCGAATCCGGCTCCTCCCGCGATGCCGCTCTCCGCCACCGGGCGCTCGCAACTGATCGTACCTGCGGGCCCGACTTTGGTAGTGGCCCCGCCGCCCGATGTTAATCCAGCCACGGCTCGCCGGCTTGGTGTGCCTCCAGCTTCTGTGGTTGCCCCTCCGCCCGACGTTGAGGCCGTTTCCGGACGACGCGCAATTACCGCGCCCAATGCGAGCGTCGTCGCGCCGCCGCCTACCGTGCAAGGCTCGATACCCAAGGTTGGGAACATCAACATCGGTCACTCCGAAGTCGTCGAGCCCTCGCCGCGGTTGCCCATGCACGAGCAGCGCGCTATTTCCGGAATCGCGCAGGCGACTTTGGGCAGCCCAGCCACTTCGGTCGTGCCTCCACCGCCGTCCGTTAAACGCTCCGGAACTCTCGTCGATGGACGCGTGAGCTCGCTGTCCAGTGCCGGTTTGCACGTTGTACCTCCTTCTCCGTCAGTTGAAGACGCAGGCAATTCCACTGGAGGTGCACGCGTAAGCTCGCTGTCCAGTGCTGGTTTGCACGTTGTACCTCCTCCTCCATCAGTTGAAGACGCAGGCAACTCCGCTGGAGGAGGACGCGCGAGCTCGCTGTCCAGTGCCGGTTTGCAGGTTGTACCTCCTCCTCCGTCAGTTGAAGACGCAGGCAATTCCACTGGAGGTGCACGCGTGAGCTCGCTGTCCAGTGCCGGTTTGCACGTTGTACCGTCTGCTCCATCAGTTCAGGACGTGGGCAATTCCACTGGAGGTGGGCGCGTGGGATCGCTGTCCAGTGCTGGTTTGCACGTTGTACCGCCTGCTCCATCAGTTGAGGACGCAGACAACTCCGCTGGAGGTGGACACCTAACGGCGATGGACATCCCTCCAGCGGTTGCGCCGCCACCGCCACCGGTGATCGACAATCCGCGCGGACCAGCTACTCAAGAGCTGCCTGTGCGCGTAATTGGGTTAGCGTTGGCCTTGCCGAGTTCCTCTTATTTCTCCAACTACGAGGTTTTCATCGCAGAAAGACAGCTCAGCAAAGACGAGTCACAGCTCATAAAACTGGTTTACGTGTCTCTTCCTTATCAACGGCGACTGTCCGAGTATGGTCTGAACAACTCGAGAGTGTACAAGCTTCGCGTCACAAGAGATCCGACTTGCGACGAAACGCTGCTGCAAATGACATGGCCTGAAACCGATCCCCGCCCAGGCTCGCAGTATTCAACCGACTCTCCGGCATTGAGTCCCAGCGACCGAAATGGCATGTTGCCCTGCTATCGCACAACAGCAGATGATTACCGGAGAGCGCTTTCGCATTCGCGTCCATCCGCGAGGTGAAGCGGGTTCAAGCGGGTAATGAGAGCTCCGTTGCGCTGTCGTTTGACGATGCAAAAAGCCTGCGGGTCGGCGCACTTCACTTTGAACGAGCATATAGTCTGGTGCTTTCCACCTCTTACTTGCTTGCTTGCATCGCCAATGCCTGAGCGATTGCTGCTCCCAACTGCTGTGGCTTGAAGCCAAATGGTCCACGACTGCTCTTGTAAGCAATCCGACCTCGCGAGTCGATCAGATACATGCGGTCGGGCCAGCCTGTATAGGCCTTTTCCGTCGAATTCCCAAACTCGTCCAGGACAGCCGAGAACTTTAAGCCAAGTTTTCGCACGCAAGCTCCGGCGATGAATGCCCTCTCTTCTTCATTTTTCGGGCTGGCGAAAACCACTTTGTCTTTGATATTGCTCTGCATCTGCCAGACGTCACTGGGATGTGCTTCGGTGATGTACACGACTAGAAAGGCTACGCGATCACCGTACTGCCGAAGACGAGCACGATGAGTTGTTGCTTGTTCAAGACGGAGAGCTGAACCGAACCGCTTTTGTCCACTTTTAGGAGTGAGAAATCTGGGGCCGGATCCCCCACATCTAAGGCCCCCGCGCGAGCCCGGGTCCATAGAGTTTCGAAAGGGAAAAACAAAAACACGACCGGCCGAGGCATGTTGGCCATCACCCGTCCGAAAGCCTCCGGAGGCTGATGCATCGTGCGCCAGATGAAAGCTGCGAAAGCAAAGTAGACGACCATGACAACAGCAAAAAGGCTGAGTAGGAGTTTTCGGACACGTGCACTCAGTCTAAAACGAAGGCCGGACATACGTTCTCCAGGCAAGCCTTAAACTCCGAGGACTTTGGAAGCCATGGCTGTTCCCCCTACTCTACTCTTTACTTTCGCGAAAGCGGTCTCACGCGCGGGGATCTACTTCTGATCAGCCAGGGGTCCGATCTTCTCAATGACCAAGGCGCTCGAACCTCCCCGTTGAAAGACCTTCCCGTTGGCAGTGACTTTCTGTCCTGCGAACGGCAGTAGTTTGTCGTTCTGTCCGCTTGACGGGATTGTGTCGGCAATAGGCCAGTAGATTGTGCCGTTGTCCGTCAGGATCACCAAAGGAGAACCAGCCTTCGCACAGGCGGTGGCGCACTCTGTGCTTATAGGTTTCTTCAGGCCTTTGGTGAATGCGCATGCTGAATCCAGAACATAGCCCTTAACGGTGATCGGTTTTCCGGCGTCGTTGCCCGCCGCTAGAGCAGCAGCAACAAATACGAACGCAAGCAAGAGTTTCGATGCATTACGAAGATTCATTTGCGGTATCCTCCCTCAGATCAGACTGTTTATCCCTTGTACGAGACGGTCGCATAAAACTTGGCAGGTTGCCGCCGGTAACAACTGAAGGTGACGAAATGCGACTGTCCGGATTCCTGAAAGCGCCGCAGACCCCTCGGCATGAACCGAACTTACACCCACGCGGAATTGAGGTAAAGTGTCGCCCAGGTTAGCGCCCAAAAGCGGGGCGCGAACCTGGGGCACCGGGCAGCGGCTAAACCGAAATCCCAACGCGAGTTCCCGCAGCAAATCTAGACTTCACTTTCCACAGTAAAATCAACCCTCACGCATCTTGTGGGGCTGCTGGAAATGGTTTTTTCACAGCTTCAAACCGCGAAACGTGGGGCACCCGGCGCTATAACCGCCGTCGATTAAGAGGCTGGGGCGGGCAACGGTTGCACCTTGGCGCCCTTGACCAGAAGCCACAGCACGATCGCCATCTCTCCGAAGAGGGCGGGGAAGGCGCTGCGAAAAACCACATCGTAGTACTGCGATAACAGTAAGCCCGTAAAGCTAAGGGCCACATAGGCGACGCAGTTGATAATCAGCCAGACGCCGAGGATCCGCGGAAGGAAGCGCGATCTCATCACCAGCAGGCCAAAGGGGAAGAGCCAGAGGCCCCAAAAGATCTCGTTGATAACGTTTCCCTGGCCATGCAGGCGGAGGAACAGCATGCCCAGGGCGTCCCGCTGGGGTTTTTCGAATATCGCGAGGAAATCGGCGCCGCGGAAGAGGGTGAGGGCGGCGATGTGGTTCAGCACATTCATAAAGCCGACGGCGGCGGAGACCAGGGCCAAGGCAACCATCACCGAAGCATGCGTCTTGTTCACGCCGCTGAGCAAACGGTAGAGAGCCAGGACCAGGAAGATGAAAATGACCGCGGTGATCAGGTCAGCAACGATGCCGAGACGGAAAAGCATCTCGTGAGCCAGGATGTTGTTGGCGGTTGCCGTGGCGTTCCCGCGCACGAACCGAGTGCTGGGAATATAGATCAGGCTGAAGGGGGCGGTGACTACCATTGATAGATATACCGCTCCTGCGACGCGTGCAGCTTTGTCGGTTGGGTGCATGCCCTCACTCTCCTTGTTTTGCGGTTGACGCAGGGACGGTTACTGGACGAGCGGTGTTCGTATTCCCTTAAACAGAAGCCAAAAACTCAGTACTATTTCGAAGATACCCATAGGCGTATCGAACCACCACAGGTTAACTACCTTGGCGAAGTTGGGGAAAATGATGAAAACGAAAGTACACGCCGCGCACCACACAGACGAGATCACACCCCAGGCAGCCAATGCTCTGGGGATATAGTCCGACTTAAACCACAAGTAGCTGCAAACTGTGGATGCCAATCCAAAAAACAGCAAGCCAACGTAATAAGCGTCGAAACTCGCGCTGAGGTCTAGCCTCGCCAAGGCCTGCAATCGATCTGCTTCAAATACTCGCAAGTAATCAGCGCCACTCAAGAGCCGCAGAACGTCAAAAAGATTGAGCGTCATAAGAACCCACATCAAGGCATATACGAGCCTCGAGAATGCCGCAAGCAAGGCAAGGCCCCGACTTACTGGCTTGAGGATCACATAAAGCGCTGTGAGTAGTACTACAAGGCCTGCGCAGTAAATCAGATCGCAGGTGATACTGATACGAAACAGTCGCTCGTGCGCCATGATATTCCGAGCAGTTTCCGCAGCGTTGCCCGCGACAATCAGCCGTTCGTGGATACCAAAATTGGCAAAGACCACGGTCGCCGTCGTGAATAGGCAAGTAAATCCTGCGACTCTTGCAGCTTTGAGTTGTGACTCGTCGATACCGCTGATTGTCATTTCGTTTCCTCCTAAGAGGTCGGGTGCAGCGCGCAATGTTTTGTTGTTATGTCCACAAAGTTACGAGAACCGGAGTGCAAGAGTTCCAGGTTTGTCCTTTGGTGAGCGGTTTCGGCGAACCAAAGGGCGGGAGATGGAAAACCAATTCATTGCTCCTTGCTCTCGCCGGTGGATTGGCCGAAGCCGAAGCGTTCGCCGAAGCGTTTGCGGAAGCGTTGCCGGAATCGTTCGCGCTCTTCCGGCGTCATGTGCTCACAGCGCTCTTCCATGCGACGGCGGAAACTGGAGCGGCCGGAACCGTGCAATCCAAGTCCGCCGAAGAGGATGCGGCACAGCAGCAGCATCCCCAGCGCTTGCCAGAAGGTGATCTGGCGCCAGCCGAAGAGCGGGGGCAGCAACCAATTCCACAGATGCAGCACTAGTTCGCCGCCGATGGCGATAAATAGCAGCATCCCCAGAATCGCCAGCGGAGCAATGACAATCAATCTCTTCAATCTCCTGCTCATGTTCAGTTCCTCATGCTTTCGTAAATTCGTCGTAAATGCTTTGCAATCGCTCGCGCAGATGCAGCACCGCATAGCGTTTGCGGGAGAGCAGCGTGTTCACGCTCACGCCGGTCTCGGCGGCGATCTCCTTGAAGCTGCGCCCTTCCAACTCGTGCGCAACAAACACCTCGCGTTGCTCCTCCGGCAACTCGTCGATCGCCAGCTCAAGTTCATCGAGAAGCACCTTGCGAGCGTAAAGCGCCTCTGGTCCGGCATCGGGCGAAGGCACCAGGTCCTCTAACACGAGCAGTTCGTCGTCGTCATCGTCGTCGTTGCGCGCGACGGCGGTATCGCTGAAGCTCTCCGGCCTTTGCTTGCGGAAGAGATCGGTGATGCGATTGCGCGCCACGCGAAACAGCCAGCCGGTGACGTGCTCGATCGGCATCAGCAGGCGGTTCACTTCCATCAGCTCGTAGAAGACGTCCTGCAGAATGTCCTCCGCGTCGCGCGGGTCGGGCACGCGTCGGCGAATGAAGTTGCGCAGCCGGGAACGCTCCCGCTTGACCACTTCGGAGATTCGCTGGTCCTGTTCGAGTGCCATCCGCTCCAGGCTCGCCGCGTCCTTCGTCTACGGTTGTAGACGAATGAGGGGGTGCGGATATTGTAGGGTGGGTAAGTTGCTAAGGACGATAGCCGTGTTAGCCGCTGGTTCCGGTTTGCTGTTTGTGATCCCGTGATACCTCGGCAGACCTGCTAAGTGCCTTTGGGGAACCGATCAGAATCTTTCTTCGCCCAGGTTCGCGCCCAGAACCGGGGCGCGAACACCAGGCCGAAATCCCGAGCGAAGCCGAGGGATCTAAAATGCGACTGTTCGGATTCCTGAAAGCGCCGCAGACCCCTTGGCATGAACCGAACTTACACCGCCACGGGAT
>QIAR01000026.1 GCA_003225595.1 Acidobacteriota bacterium
GTTTGTGGCGCAACGGTGATTGAAATTTCCTCTTTTCAGACCGCCGAACTGAAATCCGCCCTAACCGGCCATTCCGCCGAGTTGATTTTTAATTTGGCGTCCTATGGGGTGCATCAGGACGACCGCGATTCTGACAAACTGATTGAAGGCAATATCGGCGTCCTCACACACCTGCTTGAAGCGACTTCCGACTGGCCATTGCGAAAACTCATTCACACCGGCAGTTGTTCGGAATACGGGTTCCCGCAATCTGAGCACTCACTCATCTCGGAGACCGACCCCCTGCGTCCGAATTCGCTGTACGGCGCTGCCAAGGCAGCATCATTCCTCTACGGCCGGGCACTTGCCTCGGGACTATCGGTCCCTTTGATCACGCTCCGGTTATTCGGAGTATTCGGACCCGGAGAAGCCCCGCAGCGATTGGTCCCATATCTCATTCAACGATTGCAACACCACGAACCAGTGGACCTCACACCCGGCGAGCAAGTGCGGGATTTCCTCTACATTGACGACGTGATCGATGCGTTCCTCACTGCCGCGCGAGAAGAAAGAATGACGGCTGGCGAGGCTTACAATGTCTGTTCAGGGCAGCCTGTGCGCGTGCGCGAAATTGGAGAAGCCGTTGCCGATGCGCTGCATAAGCCACAACACCTGTTGCACTGGGGCGAACGTCCGTATCGCAACGATGAACCCATGTGGCTCGTCGGCGACAATTCTCGATTCATGCAAGCAACATCGTGGCGCCCGCAGGTTAGCCTGGCTGAGGGCATCCGGCGCATGATTGAGTCAGGCACGCCGGAGGTGGCAACGCCAGCGGCCAAGAGACAGTGAGCACTGTCATGCAGTTTGATCAATTTGCAGGAAATTACAAGCAACTACTCGATCGGACGATCGCCCTCTCTGGTGAAACTTCTGAGTATTTCGCCGAATACAAGGCGCGCTATCTCGCCCATGTGCTCCCCCATGATTTCTCCGGCAAGGTGCTCGATTTTGGCTGCGGCGTGGGCCTGCTCTCGAGATTTCTCAAGCAGCATTTGCCAGCGGCACGGGTTGACGGCTTTGACGTCTCGCGGGACAGCATCAATCGTGTCGATCTCGCACTTTCCACCCAGGGGCTCTTCACGTCAGATATGGACCTCCTGGCCCGTAATTACGACTTGATTGTCGTCGCCAACGTGATGCATCACATTCCTGCCACACAAAGGGAAATGATTGTTCAGGATCTTGCCAGCCGTCTTGCCCCGCGTGGCAAGCTCGCCATTTTCGAGCACAACCCGGCGAATCCCGTTACGCGCTGGACCGTGGACCGCTGCCCGTTTGACAAAGACGTGGTTCTTTTAGCCCGGTCGGAGATTTCCCAATATGTCGAGAAGGCTCAGCTCCGCCTTATACGACGCGACTACATTGTTTTCATGCCCCGCATCCTGTCCTGGCTACGTTTGCTCGAACCCTGGCTCGCCTGGTTGCCCTTAGGCGCGCAATATGCGTTGATCGGTGAGAAGCATGCCTGAAAAAAAGAAAGTGATCACCATCTGCGTCCCCGTTTTCAATGAAGAGCAAAACGTCGAGCCG
The DNA here is from genome assembly GCA_003225595.1 of Acidobacteriota bacterium. Classification (GTDB taxonomy): domain Bacteria; phylum Acidobacteriota; class Terriglobia; order Terriglobales; family Acidobacteriaceae; genus Gp1-AA124. The sequence goes on from QIAR01000026.1 coordinate 1,573, forward strand.
CTCTATCAAGCCCTCGTCCCAGTAATGACCGAGCTTTCCGGAGATTATGATTTCGAGCTTCTCTTCACCGACAATCATTCCACCGATTGCACTTTTCAGGAGCTCGAGCAGCTCGCCGCGCGCGACCCCCGGGTCCGTGTGATTCGTTTTTCTCGGAATTTTGGTTTCCAGCGCTCCATCTTCACCGCCTACGCCCACGCTGTTGGGGATGCCGCTGTGCAGATCGATTGTGACTTGCAGGACCCGCCTTCCCTGATCCTCGATTTTGTGCGCAAATGGGAACAGGGTTACCTTGTCGTCTACGGCATTCGTGGCTCCCGTAAAGAAGGCGCGCTGATGAATGCCACACGAAAGTTTTTTTATCGTGTGATTGACTCTCTCAGTGAAGATGAGCTTCCGCTCGATGCCGGTGATTTTCGTCTACTCGATCGCCGCGTACTGGATGAACTGAAAAAGTTCGAGGATTACCAGCCATATGTGCGAGGTACGGTGGCCGCCCTGGGTTTCGATCAGATCGGTATTCCCTACGATCGCACGGAGCGACAACGAGGTGAAAGCAAATTTTCCTTCCGCGAATTAATCGGCCTGGCCCTTGACGGAATTCTCAATCATTCCATCGTTCCCTTGCGCATCGCTACTTATTTGGGGCTGGCGATCTCACTTATTACGTTTCTCGGGATCGTTGCCTATGCTGTCGGTCGCTTATTTTTCGGTAGAGATTGGCCGCCAGGTTTCGCAACGATCATCATTTTGATTCTGGGATCGCTCAGCTTGAATGCGCTCTTTCTTGGAATTATTGGCGAATACTTGGGGCGGATTTATAAGCAAGTCAAACGTCGACCTCTGACGATTATTGAACGCGAAATCAATCCCGCTGCCGTGCGCTCAGAGCAAAAGGCCGGCACCCGCTCCGCCGTAGGATGAGCCTGGCTTGGTTTATCCTGGACCTGCGCATTTTTCAGGCGATTGGGAAAAGCGCGACCGGGTCCGATCTCGCGAATATCAAATCCCCTTTGACCCTAATCCCGCTTTCCTGGCGCCGCTCCCATATCCCCGGGGAATGATTTCAGCGCTACCTCGCGGGTTTTGGCGGAAGTCTTCTTGTTTGAGTCCGTGTTGGATTCCGTGAGCATGCCTTTCAGGACGTAGTAAGCCTCATCCCCAGGATTTTTGCCGTCTCCACGCTCGATTGTGCCTTTGAAATCGAACCATACTCCGTGCACGGTTTGGGTAGTGAAGCTCAATTTGTTCCCATCGAGATTTCCCTGCTTGAAAAAGTGGTCGAGAAACGCCCCCCGGTCGCTTTCCAGCTCGCCATAGCGCGACACGAATCCGGTCACGCGTCCCGCATCCTCGATCGTGACCTGCACGAACTCGCCCTCTCGCAAGAAGGTGTACATACCGGAATAATCAGGGACGGACTTGGCAGGCGGTGGTGACGGCGCCCCCGGCTTGACTTTCTGCCAGGCCGGCAGCGAAGCGGATAACAACAAAAGCATGAAAACAAATCCAAGCTTCTTCATGAAACGGCTACTCCTGCTCTTTTACCCCTTCTCTTTTCCCCGCGTAAGCCTCATATTAGCGAAATCGGATCCCTGACCGGCTTTTTTTCTTCTGTCGCATCCGCCGCTCCACCGTCGCACTTCCGGATTGCAGCGAAAAATCGTGTGGAATGGGCCGTGATGTCGCCACGTGGGCATATTAAGAACCCGTAACAGCCGACGGGTAGAACCTTGATAGCAACGTCACGCTCCAAGCACTCGTCGTGGGCGCGGCAAACAGCCCCCATGCCGCCGGCCGATCTGTTCGAGGATGCGGTAATGCGAGAGCGTCTGGCCGCACCTCTGCGAGGCCCCACCCGGGATGGGATGGATGTTAGGAGTGCCGGTGGGGTAAGTCAACGGCAGACCGGGGTGTATGGATAAGTGAGGAAAACTGACCCCGACTGCCCTACTCGTTACCCTACCCGAACGGACTGCAAGTAGGGTCAAGGCTCCCGCCAGGGCCATCATGGCTACTTTCTCGTACTTGTTTCAAAGATATTCTCGACCTCCACAGCGTGAATATGACGAGAATGGACAAATTCCTTCATCCACTTCCCGTTACCCGCCAGAGAAGTACATCCGTAACGCCGAGCCACTATGGCGATTGCCTTGTGATAGCTGGGAGCCATCACTCGCAGTACTGTTGGATTCTCCAATCCCACGTTTCTGAGGAAGAAAAATTCGTAATTCATATCGACCTCCCCTGAATTCTCGAGCACCTACGCTCAAGCGAGGCATTAGACGTTCGATAGTGTCGCAGACATGAGCAGTCGCAGATAGTTACAGTGGTAAGAAATAAATAGTTACACCCGTAATGCGCTCCGCAAGCAAGCGACGAGTAGACTGTCCCGTTGCAAGAAAACCGGGGTACTTCCCTGCTCGTTACAGTGGTGATCTTAGCCGCGTCGTATGTGGCGTCAGATTGTGGGGTTGGGAGACCAAGCGAGCTTAGCGACCTCCAAAGCGATGCATGGCGTCCCCTTTTACGGGCCGACACTTGATAGCCGACCAGTTCCGGCCCGTCTTTTCCTTCTGTGCGGCCCGCTCAGAAAACACGTTTTACTCCACGATCTTAGCGGGGAGCGAAGGATATCTCGGGGCCGGGACAAGTACCTAGCATCGTATTACCTTGGTAAATTGCGCCTTACACGGCGCACAATTAACTTCTCGCTGGAGACTCCATCAGGCAATCGAGAAGAGTCGCAGCGCAACTCGTAACAGGAGACTGGTGAGAAGAAGCACATTGGATACGGCTCCCCACCCGAACTGCACCAAACCTGCGGTCGGTAGGACCATTGGCAGAACATCGCGGGAGGAACTATCTATGACAGATTGCAAAATTTATGGCCAGCGCGGCGTTTTGAGGACGGAGCATTTACTAGAATCACTTCGGTTGTTGCAAAAGTTCCTTACTGAGAGAACACCGCTTAGAGCGCACTCTGTTTCCCGTAGTGGCAAATGTGTCCGCATCGGTTTCCGGCGTCTTGCTTGAATTGCCTCCTGATAGCCTTATGGTTGGCTCCAGGGCTCCAGGCGCAGCATTGCTGTCATTCCGCATTGGCGCTGACTGCGAGTTTGAGTATGGACGCGGGATAGAAGCCCCCGAATCCCTACCAGAATCGGTGGAAGCGGAGTTTGAATCCTGCTTGACCATTTTGTACCCCAAACCATCCACATTACCTGATGCCATAGAACGTGTTTATCTTCTCGAAGTTAAAGCCGAGTGAAATCCTGAGAAACTATGATTCTACTGGCAGCACAGCAGAACGATAGGACCACTACGAGTTTTCTTCATTGGCCGACCCTACCTGATGAGGAAGGGTGCGTGTCATGTCCTCGCAGCCAACCGCTTAGCGTTCTGGGCATGTTTCCTTGCTGCATTTAGCCTGTGGGTGGAAGCCAAGTTATAATGATCCCCCTCAGTTCCTCCGGCGTGCTTCCATGGAAAACGGTTCCGGGCTCGAGAAATCAGCAATTCGACCGGAGGCAAGCTCTGCACCGAATCTCCTCATTGAACTCGAACCCTGGCGCCGCGTCTTTTTTCGCAACCTGGCTGATTTGCTGCTCTTTCGCCGTGCTCGGGAAATCGAACTCACCTCTTCTTCCGGCGCGTTCTGGCCCGACGTCTTTGTGTCTACGCGGGTGTCTTGGCGCAGGTTCCTGGAATCAGTGCTCTATCACTCTCTAATCATTGCCGGGCTATGGGGTTTTTCGCAAAGTTGGAGGCAGCGACCGGTGGCCGTGCATCGCCATGTTTTTGACAAGGCTTCTGTGATCTATTATCCGACGTCCGAATACTTGCCGCCGCTCAACACCGGCCACACCCCCGCCCGTCAACAAAAGGGTGAACCAGAATACGCAAAACAGCCCATCATCTCCGTTCCTCCAGAGCCCGACAATCGTACCCAGACGATCGTCACCCCGCCGGATCTCAAGATCGACCATGACGTGCCTCTTCCCAACATCGTCGCGTGGGCGCCGACTCAGATGTCTGTGCCTCTCGCCGCCACCACGCGATCTGCGGCGCAAATTACTTTGCCGAACCTGCCGGTCGCAGTTGTAGCTCCGCCTCCTGAGCTAAGCCGAGCCGTGGATCGCGGCGCGCCGGCTCTGCCTGCGAGTGTGATTCCACCACCACCGGGCCTCGCGGCAGCATCACCGAAGCGAAGCGTGCAAGCGCCTCAGCCCGCCATCGTCGAGCCTCCACCTGATATCAACGCGGCTTCTATCAGCAAAATTGGTGACATCAATATCGGCCACAGTGACGTCATCGCGCCAGCGCCGCACTTACCTGTTTCTGAGCAACACGCCTTGGGCACGCGGATGCCGGGTTTCGGCGGCGCGGGAAGGCAGGTCGTGCCTCCTGCACCATCGCTCCCAGGAACAGGGGCATCGAACGTAGCTGGACGAATCATCGCGCTCCGCATTCGTCCCACCGCTGTCAATGGCCCAATCGAAATACCATCCGGCAACCGTCGCGGAACCTTCGCTGCAACTCCCGAAGGGAAGCCCGGCGCTCCCGGAACTCCCGACATTGCAGCGGATCTCGCAACCAATGCCGCCGCTGGGAATGGGTATGGAAGCGGCGCTGGGAACGGGAAGACTCCGGGATCCGGCGGCAATGCAAACTCCAGCATCCCTTCCGGGATCTACGTAGGCGCCGGTCCCAACCAGCCGCCCACTTCGGCTTTGGCTGGCGAACCCACAACCGGCCGGCCTGTTAACCAGCAACCCCTGGTCAGCTCCAAGTTGCTGGCGACTGTAACGCCTCCGCGTCTGACAAGTCTTCCGAACCGGTTGCCGCCATCGGTGCCGCAATTGAACGCAACTGACCTTGAAAAGAGAATTTTTGGGATGCGCAGGTTTTACTCGATGGCCCTGAATATGCCCAACCTGAATTCCGCCGGTGGAAGCTGGATCATTCGCTTCGCTGAATTGAAAGAAGGCGGCGACAAAGGCGAGCTCATCGCGCCCGTGGCCACGCAGAAAGTCGATCCCGCATATCCGGCGGAGCTGATGCGTGAAAATGTAGAGGGGACCGTCACACTCTACGCCGTTATCCATAGCGACGGCACGGTCGGCGATGTGCGTGTGCTACGCGGGGTTGACGAGCGGCTCAACGAATTCGCCTGCGTTGCCCTCTCCCGCTGGCATTTCCTCCCGGCCACGAAGAACGGCAGCGCGGTTGCTTTAGAGGCCGTGGTAATGATCCCCTTTCGCGCGCGAGGCAGCCCGTTCTGAAAGCGGGCTTCCGGCGTCGGTCTTCCGCGTCCAGCGTCAGGTTGTACTGAGTACTGAGAACCGATAACCGAGAACTGGGATCCTACTTTCCCACCTTCGCCGACCTCTGACCCTCCAGCTCCGCAAAGATGGCTGGATGGGTACATACCTCGTAGTACGAACGCTCTGTCCACCGGTTGAGGGAACTTCGCGCATCAATCTCCGGAATGCGGCTCTCGCGAACCAAGATTTTGCGGAAGATACCATTGCCAAGCGGCACCACTCCGGTATGCAAGCGAAATTCCTCACTGCCCCACAGGGCGGGCAGACCGAGTTCAATCGGATCCAGCGAGATTTCCTGTTTCAGTCTCCGGAACGCAGCTTCACTCATGCGAATCCCACCGACGTTATAGCTCACCGTGATGTCTTCTGCATTCTCCCCCGCATCAGCGGCACTCGCTGTCTGAAACGCGTACACCCGAAACGGACTACCCAGCGACTCAATCGCCTTGCGGGCTCGCTTGTTGCACGAAGATAGCCGGTCACTCTCGTTCAGGGCCTCGGAAATCATGATGCGCTGCTCACCATCCATCAAGTACAGCGGTGCTGAATCCTGATATGCAATCCCGATCCCCAGTTCCAGTCCGGGCAGCCCCGCACGCTCGAGTAATTCGTTGTACCCCTGCACGATTTCGATTATTTCTCGCCCCAGCACACAGGCTCGGCTTACGGCCAGCCCCGCGTCGCTCTCTTGCTCCAAAATTGCCAGGATGATCGCATCGCCTTCCAGGAAAACTTTGCATGCCCCATA
>QIAR01000027.1 GCA_003225595.1 Acidobacteriota bacterium
GCCAAGCTGCGTCGGGCAGGAAGCGCGTGTGCGTCATCTTCAGCGGAACGAAGATATTTTTCTCGGCGTAGCGGTCTAGCGCTAGGGCCGACACGCGCTCGACCAGCGCACCAAGCGTGATGAAATTTATGTCACTGTAGAGAAAACCAGAGCCCGTTGGCTGTTGGGGCTTCTCCTCAAACGCCATGCGGAAAGCCGTGTCCTTGCCTTGCCATGGGCTTTGCAAGTCGAGATCCGGAGGCAGGCCGGAGTAATGGGTGAGCAACTGCCGCACGGTAATATCTTGTTTCCCGTTCTGTGCGAACTCGGGAATGTACTTCTCCACCGCATCACTCAGCCGCACCTTGCCGAGCTCGAACAATTGCATCACAGCAGTTGTGGTCGCGACGACTTTGGTGAGCGATGCCACGTCGAAGACGGTGTCCAGCGTCATCAGCTCGCGTCGAGGTTCGAGCGACCGATGGCCAAAGGACTTACGATAAATCACTTTACCGTTGTGCCCGATCAACACCACGGCACCCGGAATTTGTCCGCTGTGGATGGCGTCCTGGATGATGGAGTCAAGTACCGCAAGCCGGTTCGGCGCTACGCTCTGCTTCGTAGTTGCCGCAAAGCAGGGCAAAGAAAAGCTGATGATCAGGACGGCAGTAATCGGGCGAAGCCAACACGGATGCAGGCGCAGGATCACGTTCCTCTTCGTTGTGTGGATGTTCTGACTTTACACAAGCCCAGCCCGATTGCTCAAGAAAGTCAGAAGAGGGGGTGCCGTTTGTGCTACAGGTGGAGACGGCTGCCGGCTTCACGCGTCAGGTCTCGATAAGTTAAAGTGCGGTCTCGGAAGCTGAATGCCTCAAACTCAAGATCTCTCCCGCCGGAGCAGTGGGATAAATCGAACCCGTTACATCGGTCATACCACTCACCAACACACAATTAGCACACTACCCACGCCGGACAACGACTTTACCCGTCGGTCGAACTTTGCTATAAACCAGACATCAAGCTTGAAATCATCCATGTGCCAGAGGGCCTTCTGCCTCTCAACCGTACTTCGAATGCGGGCGCACACTTACCTGCCCCTGTTTATGAACAGCAGGATGCTGTTTTTGCTCGGGCTTTTGAGGTACTGCGGAACGGGATGGCCGAGCAAGCCTTTCCTGCGGCCTCCGTGGCTGTCACGTATCACGGAAAACTAATTGCTCTCAAGGCTCTTGGCTGCTTCACCTATGAGTCAGATTCGCCCGAAGTCACGATCGCCAGCATCTTCGACTTGGCCTCGCTTACAAAGGTGGCCGCGACCACCGCGATGGCGATGATTCTGTACGAACGCGGCCTGCTCGACCTCGAGACGCCGGTAGTTGCCATTGTTCCGGAATTTGGCGGGCGCGATGATAAACGACGGGAAGAAATCACGTTGCACATGCTCCTGGCTCACTCTTCGGGCTTGCCCGCCTATGAAAAGCTGTTCTTGCAGGCACACACGCCCGAAGAACTTCTGCATGCGGCCTTCACAATCTCTCTCGGCGCGGATCCCGGCACCCGCGCCGTTTACAGCGACATCGGGTTCATCATCCTGGGTGTTGCTCTGGAACGCATCGCCGATGAACCGCTCGAACCCTTCTGCCAGCGCGAGATTTTCGGTCCCCTCGCTATGGTTCATACGGCATTCAAGCCGACGGCTGCCTGGCGCGCCTACATTCCGCCCACGGTGGACGATCGCACTTTTCGCCAACGGATCATTCACGGCGAAGTGCAGGACGAGAACGCGAGCGTGCTGGGCGGAGTCGCGGGACATGCGGGTCTGTTCGCTACTGCACGGGATTTGGCTGTCTTCGCTCACGTCATGCTGAACGGCGGCCGACCAATTCTTCGCCCAGAGACACTGGCTTTGTTCACTCGCCGTGAGTCCAAACCTGAAAGCACTTCGCGAGCGCTGGGGTGGGATACGCCATCTTCCCCGTCTCAGTCCGGCAAACATTTCTGTCCGCGTTCCTTCGGCCATCTTGGCTACACGGGTACTTCTCTCTGGATTGACCCTGAGCGGCAACTCTCGGTCACATTGCTGACCAACCGCACCTGGCCGGACTGTACCAATCAAGCCATCAAACAAGTGCGTCCCCGGTTCCACGATGCCGTGATCGAATGCCTGGAGAACCAACCTTGAAACGCAAGAGGACAGGCAGCCGGTCTGACCTGAAACGCCTCAGAACTGAACAGACGAATATTGCTTCATCAGATCTCGATTTGAAGTCTGCCCTCGAGATCGCACGCACTATCAACGCCCAAGACGCCAAAGTCGCGACCGCGGTGAAACGTGCGCTACCGCAGATCGCACGCGGAATCGATCTCATTGTCGCTGCTCTGAAAAAAGGTGGCCGCCTGATTTACGTGGGCACCGGGACCAGTGGACGTATTGCCGCGCTCGATGCGGTCGAGTGTCCGCCGACCTTCAACACTGATCCGCGCACAGTTCAATTTGTGATCGCCGGCGGGCCCAAAGCTCTCGGCACCGCAGTTGAGACCAACGAAGACTCCCGCGAACTGGGCCAGGATGAGATGGCCAAGAAGAAGCCTAGCAAGAATGATGTCGTTGTCGGAATTGCCGCCAGCGGGCGGACTCCGTTTACAGTGGCCGCCATTGAGTACGCACGCCGCCGCGGGGCCCAAACCATCGCCGTCACGTGCAACCGGAATTCCCCACTGCAAAAGGCTGCCCGCCTCACCATCATTACTGAAGTCGGCCCGGAGGTGATCGCTGGGTCCACTCGCATGAAGGCAGGAACAGCACAAAAAATGGTCCTGAATATGCTCTCGACCGGCGCTATGACCCGGCTGGGATGGGTCTACGGAAATCTGATGACCAACGTTCATCTGAAGAACACAAAGCTGGTTGAGCGCGGGATTGGCATTTTGCAGCGAATCACAGCGGTGGATCGCGAAACCGCTCAAGACGCGCTGAGGACCGCTGGGAATCGCGTCCCCGTAGCGCTGGTCATGCTGCAAGCGGGGATCAGCCGAGCCGACGCAGAGCGAGCGCTGAAATCAACGGATGGACAAATTCGTCGCCTGATTGCAGCAGCCCCGGGGTACAAGCCCTAGCCAGTTGCGCTGGTGTCCCACCGGCCGTCCAAAGAGCATGCCTTTCGACTTCGCCCGCAGTGCGCCGCCGCGACCCAAAGCAAAATGTGCCGAGGACGTGTCCTCCCGGTTCGCAATTCCTGCCTACATTACGCGGGGTTCCCCGCTAGAATGGTAGCGCGCCAGAGATGGAAAGGACTCTTGGGACTTTTTTAAGGTATCTCGACATGGACAAATTGGTGATTCGCGGCGGGAATCCGCTGCTGGGGACAATTCGCGTCAGTGGGGCCAAAAACGCAGCGCTCCCTGCCATGGCCGCCGCCATTCTTACCGAAGAGCCGGTCATCCTCGAAAATATTCCACAGGTACGCGATATCGAAACCACGCGCAAGCTGTTGGCCGAGATGGGCGCCGAGGTCGAACTCGGATACGGCCGCGCGCAGCACCGAACTACTATCTGTTGCCGCGATCTGGCTTCGCCGGAAGCTTCTTACGAATTGGTAAAAACCATGCGCGCCTCCACCCTGGTGTTGGGCCCGCTGGTAGCGCGTTGCGGAAGGGCCCGGATTTCTCTGCCCGGTGGCTGTGCGATCGGCGCCCGACCGATCGATCTGCACATCAAAGGCCTTCAGCGCCTGGGGGCGGTCATCACGCAGGAACACGGTTTCGTCGAGGCGAGGGCCGACCGCCTACGCGGCGCGGAGGTTGTTTTCGACACGATCACGGTGACTGGCACCGAAGATTTGCTCATGGCAGCGGTCCTCGCCGAGGGCGAAACCATTATGCTGAACTGCGCTCGCGAGCCGGAAGTTGCCGATCTCGCCGACCTCCTGAATAAGATGGGAGCTCACATTGAGGGCGCTGGAACATCGACGATTCGCGTGAAGGGCGTTAGCAAGTTGCACGGTGCGAAACATCGCATCATCCCGGACCGAATTGAGGCAGGCACGTTCATCATTGCAGGCGCGCTTACCGGCGGCGATCTGAACGTAGCGGGCTGTGACCCGCGTCATTTCATGGCGCTTCTGCAAAAGCTCGGCGAAGTTGGCGTGAAGACCGCGTACACTGCGGATGCCGTGCGCGTCATGGGAGATGTGCCGTTAAACTCGGCTGATATGAACACGGAAGAGTATCCAGGCTTCCCCACTGACATGCAAGCGCAATACATGGTCCTGGCAACACAAGCCCAAGGCACTTCGGTGATCACCGAAAACATCTTTGAAAATCGGTTCATGCATGCGCAGGAACTGGTGCGCATGGGCGCGAACATTAAGATCGAAGGCAGCAGGGCGGTGGTCCGCGGAAGGAGTCCCCTGAGTGCCGCTGCGGTGTTAGCTTCGGATTTACGCGCCTCGGCTTCGCTGGTTCTAGCTGCCCTGGTTGCAGACGGCGAAACGATTATCGACCGCGTCTATCACATCGACCGCGGCTACGAGCACATTGAGGAAAAGCTGCGCGGCGTAGGCGCCCAGATCAGGCGCATTGGCGAGATCTTGCCTAAGCGTGCGGCGGCGCCGGCGGTGAGGGCCTGAATTGTATTGGCGGAGTAGGATCTCTCGCCTTCGCCGGCGGATTCGAGAAGGCTCAGGGAATTCACCTCCGTCGCGAATCACGTCAGGCACGGATTGTGACATCACGTTCTCCCGCTCACTCTTTCGAATCTTCCTATCTCGGTTTCTCTTTCTGTTAACGCCTCGCAGCGCTCATCGATCGCCTTGTACTCCGCGAGGTGCAGCTCGCGGAAATGCTCGTAGGCATGAGGTGAGGTCCAGAAATCGAGGGTGACGTAGCGACCAGCAATGTTCAAGTCGCGGTTTAACTCTGTCCCGGCATACCCCTCGCCGCGTTTGAAGAACTGTGCCCAGTCTCCCTGTGGTCCATAGACATTTTCAAATCGTTCTTCCGCTCCAGGTCGCACATGAAACTCCCAAACGATCAGGTAACCCCACTCGGGTTTTATTGGCAGCCCCATTTTGTAGTCCTTTCCGCTCCATCTCTCCATCATCTCGTTGGAATCGACCAAAGCCTATCCGACTGGGTCCGTCGACCACCAGTTATAACGACCGCTCTGTCCTGCCAAACGTGCAAAAAGATCATCCTGACCCGGGTACTTTCGTAATGGTCGCAAATCCATGGTCGGCTTTAGCCGCAAGTACTTCAAAGTAGAATTTAAGGGAAATCGCAATACTCGCGGCCGCCCGGAGTGCGGCGCTGCAGGGCCACTTGAAACTGCCGATTCCCGATCGCATCCCGGTTCTCTACGTCATCCTCAGTGTGCTCGTGCTGATCGCCGTTGTGCCCATGTACTTCTACTCGACGCAGGTCGAAGCCATCAACCGCGAACGCCTGAAAACCAACGAAATGCTGCTGCAGAACACTGTAACCCGCTCGCTGGCAGACGACATTTCGCAGCACCAGGAAACCTTGCGCATGATGCTGGCCAACCTATCCTCGGCGATTCAGGTGGCTAGCGGCGGCGATGTCGGCGCCAAGAACGTGGAGGCTCCCGAACTCCGGGCGCTGCTGGAGAACTTCGTTTCTTCGTCGCGCGACATTGCCTACGCAACCCTCCTTAACTCCGATGCCAAAGGAATTTCCGCCGGCCGCATTGATCCAGATGCATTCCTGCAGCGCGAACTGGAACGTGCCTATGCTGCCGCCCGTGAAGGCCGCGCGTATAACGGCCAGACTTTGGTTGTGGGCAACGGCAAGTCCGCCCGCACGGTGATGCTGGTCAGCACTCCGGTGATGTATGGCGGACGCTTTCTGGGCATGATTGGGTCGGTCGTAGACCTGCAATTCCTGATTCGCCGTCTGCAGGAAGTCAGCAGTGGCGGCCTGACTCCGTACGTTGTGGACAGTCAGGGGCGCCTGGTCGCTGCCGCCATCCCCGATTACGCAACAGGCCAAGACATGAAGAACCTGGAAATCGTGCGCAACTTCGTGGACCAGGGCAATAAAGCTCAGCTCGCCGCCACCAAGGAATTTGAAGTCAGGAATGGCAAAAACCGGACTGCCATGCTCGGCACCTACAGCCCGGTGACGGCCCTTGACTGGGCAGTTGTCGTGCAGAAGCCTCAACGTGAAGCCTATCGAGGTATTTATGAAATGCAGCATACTGCCCGCCTGTTGGCGTTTCTAGCAGTGCTGGTCAGTATCGCCCTCAGCATTTACGCCGCGCGCCGCATCACCAATCCGCTCCAAGTCCTCACCCAATCAAGCCGGGCCATTGCTCGCGGAGATTTCTCTCAGCGCGTGCACCTGAAGAGCCGTACCGAGATCGGAGAACTGGCAGAAACTTTCAACGTGATGTCTGAGGAACTCGAGCAATTCGTGCTCGACCTGAGGCGTGCCGCCGAGGAAAACCGGGCGCTGTTCCTGGGCTCGATCCAGATGCTGGCCGGCGCAGTCGACGAGAAGGACCCCTACACGCGCGGCCACTCTGATCGTGTCACGCGCTATTCCATGATGATTGCGCGAGAGATGGGGCTCGACGAAGGTTTTCTGGAAACCCTCCGCATCTCGGCCCAGTTACACGACGTGGGCAAGATCGGGATCGAGGACCGGGTCCTGAAAAAGCCCGGCACTCTGACTCCGGAAGAGTTCGAGATCATGAAGACTCACACCACCAAGGGCGCGAACATTCTGCGGCCGGTGAAACAATTGCAGGAGATGCTGCCTGGCATCGAATTGCACCACGAGTCTCTCGACGGACGTGGCTACCCCTACGGACTCAAGGACGAGCAGATTCCGCGACTGGCGCGGATTATCGCTGTAGCCGATACTTTCGACGCGCTCACCACGAACCGTCCCTATCAGCAGGCACACGATCCAATGGATGCGCTTCGCATCATTCATTCACTGGCTGGCAAGCGGCTGGATCCGGGAGCCGTTGCCGCATTGACGACTGTGTACGAGCGCGGTGAAATTCGCATGCAGCGCATCACCATGGCGGCTTCCGCCGCCAGCGCTGCCACTCCCGGCGAGTCTCGTGGGCCCGGCACCAAGGACGCGGCCGCCGCAGTTGAAACCACCAGATTTTGAATTCTCGAGGCCCGGTGTGGGAGTGGCGCTCTCGCCAGTTCATGCCGCCCAAAAAGCGGCTGTCTTTATGTCGATGGTGAGCATGACCAATTCCGAATATGATCCTGAGCGGCTTTCAGGTTCCCATCCCCATGCTGTGAAAGCTCTGCGGACCCAAGCAACACAGATTCAGTTGCCGATGCTTTGAGAGTCCCTTTCGTCTTCTGCAGTTCGAGTCATCCTCGACCGCTATAATTGACCTCTGGGGGCTCCCTCCCAAACTCCTTATGATCCAGACCCTTTTCGGCAGCCTCGAACAGCAGCCCAGCTTTCTTGATCGCATGAAGGAGGCGGTTAGCCGCACGCGAGAAAATCTCGCGGAGCGCATCGACGAGGTCGTTTCCATAGGCAAGGAGATCGATCGCGCTACCCTAGACGACCTGGAAGCCACGCTAATCGGTGCTGATCTCGGCACCGCCACAACTCATGAAGTACTCGACAAGCTGCGCGATAAGGCAGACCGCAAACAGATCAAGAACATCGACGAACTCAAGCGCCTGCTCAAAGGGGAATTGCTTGCCATCCTGACTGCGGCCAACACCCAACCCGTGCAGAAGGTGGACGGCACACCCGAAGTGATTCTTGTGGTAGGAGTGAATGGCACCGGGAAGACCACT
>QIAR01000078.1 GCA_003225595.1 Acidobacteriota bacterium
GGGCCGCGTATGCCGTGGCATCTGTGCCATGGATCTGCGCAGCATGGAGGTTCGCACGTTTCCGGCAGACGCGATCATCATCGCCACGGGCGGCATCGGGGCAATTTTTGGAAAATCGACCAACTCAGTGGTCTGCACCGGGTCGGCACAGTCAACGCTTTACCAGCAGGGCTGCTACTACGCCAATGGCGAATTTATTCAGGTACACCCGACTTCAATTCCGGGTGAAGACAAACTGAGGCTAATGTCTGAATCGGCTCGCGGCGAAGGCGGCCGCGTGTGGGTGCCGAGAACGCCGGGCGATAAACGCGATCCCCGTCACATACCTGAAAGCGATCGTTGGTATTTTCTCGAGGACTGGTATCCGAAATACGGCAACCTGGTGCCGCGCGATGTGGCGACCCGCGCAATCCACAAAGTTGTCTATGAGCACCATCTGGGAATCGACGGCAAGCCGATGGTCTACCTCGACCTGACCCACATCGATCGTAAGATTCTCGATCGCAAGCTGGAAGGCATTCTGGAAATCTACGAAAAGTTTGTGGGTGATGATCCGCGCGAAGTGCCCATGAAGATTTTTCCGGGCATGCATTACACCATGGGCGGATTGTGGGTGGACTACAAGCAGGCCACGAATGTTCCAGGCGTTTTTGCGGCAGGCGAATGCGAATATCAGTACCACGGCGCGAACCGCTTGGGAGCGAACTCCCTGGTCTCATGCATCTGGGGGGGATTCGTGGCTGGACCGGCCGCAGTGCAGTACGCCCGCGGCTTACAGAAATCGGCCCGGGCGACCAGCGACGGTCACTTCGAGGCCGAGCGCAAGCGCCAGGAAGAAATCAATGCCAAGCTGATGAAATCGGACGGCAGCGAAAACCCGTTTCTGCTGTGGCGGGAACTGGGAGAGTCAATGACCAAGGATTGCACGGTCATCCGGTACAACAAGAATCTCCAAGACACCGATGCCAAGCTGTGCGAAATGCTCGAACGATTCCAACACATTAACCTGAGCGACCGCTCGCAGTGGGCTAACACGACGATTGTTTTCGCCCGCCAGCTCTATAACATGTTGCAACTGGCGCGGGTGATTGCGCAGGGTGCGGCCCTGCGTGATGAGTCCCGCGGCGCACACTACAAGCCCGACTTTCCCGAGCGCGATGACAAGAACTGGCTGAAGACCACGAAAGCGAGCTTCGCGCCGGATGCTGATGAGCCGAAGTTTGAGCTCGAACCGGTGGACATTTCACTGATCCCGCCGCGGCAGAGAAGATATGACGTTGCCAAATAGCACGGGACGGACTTTAAAGCTGTCCGCGCCGTCCGCGTTCTTTCCGGGCAGCCTTCTGCGTGTTTGTATTACTGGCCACCCGGCCCACGGTTTCGCCGCCGGGAATCGCGACCTGCAGTTTTTGTTTCGCTGACACCTAAACTTAAGAGCTAATGGCTAACAACACCACCATCATCAAGATCAAACGCCAGGCGAATCCCCGCTCCAAGCCCTATTGGGAAGAGTTTGAGCTGCCGTACACGCCGGGAAGAAACCTGACATCCGCGCTGATGGAGATCGCCGCCAACCCCGTCACCCGCGACGGCAAAGCTACTACGCCGATCACCTACGACTCTAGCTGTCTCGAAGAAGTCTGCGGCTCTTGCGCCATGCTCATCAATGGGCGTGCGCGCATGGCTTGCTCTGCCCTGCTGGATAAACTGGAGCAGCCCATCAAGCTGGAGCCATTCTCAAAATTTCCCGTAGTCCGCGACCTCGCAGTCGACCGCGGCGTTCTTTTCGAAGACCTGAGGCTGGTGAAGGCATGGGTGCCAATAGATGGCACGTATGATCTTGGCCCCGGCCCGCGCCTGAGCATGGAAGAGCAGGAGGTGGCCTATCCTTTGTCGCGCTGCATTTCTTGTTGTTGCTGCATGGAGGCTTGTCCGCAGTTCAACGAATCCACCGGTTTCGTGGGCGCCGCCGCCATCTCGCAGGTTCAGCTCTTCAATACACATCCCACAGGCAAGGCGCTCAAGCGTGAGAGGCTGGCAGCCCTCATGGGCGATGGCGGCATCCAAGAGTGCGGTTATGCGCAGAACTGCGTCGAGATCTGCCCCAAGGACATTCCTTTGACTCGCTCCATATCTGAGGTGGGACGCGAGGTCATGAAACAGGCGATTGGTGATCTGTTCAGGAAATAACCAGAGCTTCGCTGGATGTTCGACTGCAGTCCCGCGTTATCCCACCGGGCGGCATTTACCCTGCGAAGTGGCCTCGGATTCAGCGGCATCATCGATTCAACGAGATATCCCATTCTGCACCTGGAGGTAACCATGGGTAACATTACCGAGGTAGATATCTGGCGTAATCCTGGTTACCTTTAATTCGTTGTCTACGTTGTTTGAGTTTGATTAAATAGCCCTAGTTCGGCGTCTGGAGCCGGTTTTAAGGGATTCGAGGCCACTTCGTGCAAAGGAAAACACTGCCATCCATCATCCTGGCTTTGCTGTTGGCCGTGGCTCTGTGCAGCCAAGCTTTTGCGATGCATCGTTACACCGCTCGACGGCAGCATCGGTCGAGCAGTCGCCGCATTCGTCGCATCGCGTGGAACCCGATGTTCCGCCCTTCCCACGAATCCCTGCTGCGTCAGAATGAAGAAATCGACCGCCTCGAGTTGCCTCGCATCGCAGACGATGATGAACTTGAGCAATTGAAAGTCCGCGAAGCGCTGGTGGCTATTAACTCAACTGAGTATCTCCGCATCGATCCCAGACTCGATCCTGCCCGCCGCTACTGCCGCTCCTGGACCCGCGATTTTCTGGAAGATCTGGGCCAAGCCTATTATCGTCGGTTCCATGATCAGATTCAGGTGAACTCGGCAGTGCGCACGGTGCTGGTGCAGCGTAAGCTTCGCCGTCACAATCGTAACGCCGCGCCGGAAACTGGGGAGACGGCCTCCTCCCATCTGGCAGGCCTGACTCTTGATATTCAACGCCGCGGCATGACCCGCGACCAGGTCAGATTCACAGAGCGATATCTTTTCTATCTACGTGCCCTGGGCCTCGTAGAACCTGAAGAGGAGCGCCGCCAGTGGGTGTTTCACGTGATGGTGTCTGATCGATATGCGGATTGGCGTCAGAGCCAGACCGCCGCCCGTTGGGAGCCGACCGAAGAAATCAGCGAGAAGCAGTAACGTCTCAGCTCTCGGTAATCAGATTCCGGATCCGCCCTCGCGCCATATACAATCCTTGCCTTGCATCAAAGATCCAGCGACGCATCAATCCTATGACACCTCTCCGTATCGCCTCATTTGCTCTATTCCTGCTGACCTCCGCTCTGGCCATTGCCCAGACCACTCCATCCAAATCTGAAAACGTCAGCGCCCGCGTGCGCCAAATTCATAATTCCGCGATAGTCGTAGACACTCATGCCGACACGCCACAACGCTTCCTCGACGACAATTTCGATATTGGCAGCACCGATCCAAAAGATCTCGGCCACGTAAGTCTGGACAAGGCCCGTGCCGGCAACTTGGGCGCGGAGTTTTTCTCCATTTGGGTAGAGCCCTCGTTTAAAGGCCAATACGCGCACCGGGCAATGGATCTGATCGACTCTGTTTACCAGCAGGCCGCGCGTCATCCGGATCGCATGATGATGGCGTTTTCCGTCGACGACATCGAGCGCGCCCACAAGCAGAAGAAACTCGCATCATTGATGGGAATCGAAGGGGGGCATGCGATTGAGAACGATCTTCGCCTGTTGCGCGATTTCTACAAGCTGGGTGTGCGCTATATGACCCTGACCTGGTCCAACACGAACGAGTGGGCAGATTCATCTGGCGACATCAGCAATCCCAAGATCGAGCACCACAACGGCCTTACGGATTTTGGCAAGCAGGTGGTGCAGGAGATGAACCGCCTGGGCATAATGGTGGACATCTCCCATGTCGCCGACAAGACTTTTTACGACGCCGTAGCCACCAGCCGAGCGCCCGTAATTGCATCGCACTCGGCTGCCCGTGCGCTCTCTAATCATGCACGCAATATGACGGATGACATGCTCCGCGCTGTTACGAAGAACAACGGAGTGGTCATGGTCAACTTCTTTTCTGCTTTCGTGGATGAGAATTACCGCAAAGTGTATGAAGCACAGCGCAAGGACGAGGAGGCAGCCGTCGCGGCGTTTGTCGCGCAGCGTAAGGCGGAAGGAAAGCCAGTCTCTTATGCCGAGTACGATCGCATTCAGCGCGAGTGGACCGCAAAGATACCGCGTCCTCCTTTGAAATCGCTCATCGACCAAATTGATCACATCGCTAAGATAGCTGGCGTCGATCACGTGGGATTGGGCTCAGACTTCGATGGTGTGAGCGGAGCAACTCCGGAAGGAATTGATTCCGCTGCAGACCTCCCAAAAATCACTCAGGGGTTATTGGATCGTGGCTACCGCGCAGATGACATTCGCAAGATTCTAGGTGCTAACCTGCTGCGCGGTTTCCGTGACGTGGAGCGCGTAAGCCGTGAAATGCAGACAGAGCAGGCCGGGAGGCAATCTGGCAAGTAATGTTGAGCTGCAATATCGTAAAATTCTGCATTCGGCCAGCAGGGAGTCGCGTTCAGAGATCCGTATCCGGGCATGGCAAAAATTCGTATCAGGGCGGCAAGGATTCCTATCCTGGCAACCGCACCCAATGACACGCAGGGAAAATCGCAAGTGTTTGCACTGGAAGGAAGTGTGCGAATTCGCACCCGCTGGAAAGCGTCCGCGGAGCGAAATTGATTTCGTCTGCTTCGGGCAATCTTTTTGAAAATCGAAGCCGCCTCCCAACGACCATCCGCACAAAGGGAACACACCGAGGCTATTCCTTGGCGCTCCAGCTCTTTTCTCAGAAATCTGGTTGTGTAGAGCAGTGTGCGCCTCGTCACCGGATTGTGTGACCGCGGGCACAAACAACAAGCTGTTTGTGGAATATGATTCAGCCGTCAATCCGGAAGGTGCGCTCAACAGCTTGCCGCAACCTCTCAGGAACCGCGCTTGTTGGCATCAAATAGAGGAGCCTTCGATGGCTTACGAAACGACAATGAGATTGCCGCTTGGAACCCTAGCCAGCGCCAGGCCGCTCGTTACTTCTTATGACTCGGGCTACGAGCACAGCCTGGAGCACTGCGCTGAGGTTCAGCGACTGGTGGAGGACGCGGACAACGAGCCGACACTGGTTTCCGCACCGCTTCAACTCATGGCCATGGCATCATAAAGCTTCACTGGGCGCTCCTCTTGAGGTCCCCTCCTCCTGATGAACTCGTTGCATGTCGCTCAGGCGTGGTTAGCGCTCTCGGCGGCCGGAGGTCGTGCGAAGCTTGGACAATCACCCGCCCCTGGCGTGCCCACGGATTAGGGGTTGCGCTTGGTGTCTGTGGCGTCTTCGCGGAGCGAATGCGAACCTCCTTGCCGTGCCAGCACGCGGTCCGCACCCAGGTCTTTGCAGCACATAGCGATGTAAGCGCCGCCATACGCCTTGCGCAATACGATTGTTATTTTCGGGACGGTCGCAGCCGAGTACGCGAAAAGTATTTTGGCCCCGTGCCGGATAATGCCGCCGTATTCCTGCTCTACGCCCGGCAAGAAACCGGGGGTATCAACGAATGTCAGCAATGGCGTATTGAAAGCATTGCAGAAGCGCACAAACGAGGCCACCTTGTCCGACGCGTCAATATCCAGGACTCCGGCCAGCATGCAGGGTTGGTTCGCGATGATGCCCACCGCACGTCCCTTGATACGACCGAAACCAATAACAACATTCGCAGCGAAGCCTGGCTGGATCTCGAAAAAGTCCTGATAATCCAGCACTCGCGTGATCACCGTGCGCACGTCGTATGCGACTTTCGGATCTGCCGGCACCACGTGGTTCAACTCGGGATCGGTCTCCAGCGCCTGTTTGTAAGGCAGCCGAGGAGTTTCTTCCAAGTTGTTGGAGGGCAAAAAGCTCAAAAGGCGCCGACACAAAGACAGTGCTCCGAGGTCATCTTCGGCAATAAGGTGAACAACGCCAGAGCGATTCATTTGCGCCGCGGGCCCGCCCAATTCTTCGGCGGTTACCATCTCTCCCGTCACCTGCTTGATGACCTGCGGCCCGGTGATGAACATCTGCGCTCGCTTGGTCTGAATAATGAAATCGGTCAGCGCTGGACTGTAAGCTGCGCCGCCTGCGCAAGGACCGCAAATAATAGAGATCTGGGGAACGGTACCGGACAGCATCACATTCTTGTAAAAGACGCTGGCGTATCCTGCCAGGCTATCGATTCCTTCCTGCACGCGCGCACCACCGGAATCGTTGATGAAAACGAACGGGCTGCCGGTCTTGAGCGAAAGCTGCATCATCTCTACGATCTTGGCGCAGTGCACCTCACCTGCTGCACCGCCGGCGACGGTGAAGTCCTGGCTGGCAAGATGTATCAAGCGGCCATCGACCGACGCGCATCCCGTGACCACTCCATCCGCCGGCAGTTCTTTATCGGCCATACCGAAGTAAGTGGCACGGTGTTTCGCGAAAAGGCCTATCTCCTGGAAGCTTCCTCGGTCGACGAGCTCTTCCACACGCTCGCGTGCGGTAAGCTTGCCCGCTGCGTGCTGCTTCTCGATCCGTTGTTTGCCGCCGCCCTGCTTGATTGCCGCTCGCTTGTCGTGAAGTTCAGCAAGCTTGTCCTCTATCGTCCGTTTCTTCTCCGTAATCAGCTTCAATTCGGGGGTGGTGACTGGATTTGCGGCCATAGCAGACCCTTCTTTGTGCTGAATGCCCATGGGACATTCTTGAAAATTCCGGAAAAGCTTCCCCATGACCAGACCGACGATGCTGTTCAGGGTCAGTCCTGCTCCGGGAGACACGTGGATTCTCAACGTAACTCACGGTAGCGTCAGTGACCCGAGGAACGCATCGGTGTGACTTAAATCGCAATTCCTCGCGAACTGCTTGGCCAGGCAGTCTCTTGTGGAGACCGGCTCCCTTGGGAGTGCGAATAGGCTAGCGGAATCGGTTGCACACGGATGGGAAACGATCGAAGGTGAGGGAGAACCATTTGGATTGCTGAACGCCTACTTGTTGCTCAACGCCTACTTAAAGTCTCCACCAATTCCCCGCACTTTATGCTACTGTTTGCTTGTTTTGTGGTGATTTCCTTCGGGTGGGTGCGGAGGTCCAGATCGGCGGCCGATCATGGTGGAAAGAGTCAAAGCCGGGTCCGAGCTGCAGCAGAAAGCAGGCGAGGAGCCGGTGCTCTCCGACATGCAGGAGACCTCCTCCCACATCAGCGTCGATCCGCTGTACACGCCCGCTGACCTGACAGGCAGGAACCAGGAACAGGATGTCGGCTATCCTGGCGAGTACCCGTTCACCCGGGGCGTGCAGCCCACCGTGTACCGCGGCCGGCTCTGGACCATGCGCCAGTACGCCGGCATGGGCGATGCCGAGGAATCGAACCGCCGCTACAAGTATCTGCTTGCAC
>QIAR01000773.1 GCA_003225595.1 Acidobacteriota bacterium
AAGGAATTCATGGAAGATTGCGCCAGTCGTATCCGTGGTCGCGTACAGGTCACTACCGATGGTCACAAAGCCTATTTGGAAGCAGTCGAAGGCGCGTTCGGAATGGACCGCGACTATGCCATGCTGCAAAAAATCTATGGCGCTCCCTCTGATGAAGAAGCACGGCGCTATTCGCCTGCGCGCTGCATTGGCTGCGATATGAAGGTGGTTAGCGGTAATCCTAATCCGAAGCACGTCAGCACAAGCTACGTTGAGCGGCACAATCTGACCATGCGAATGTCGATGCGCAGGTTTACCCGGCTAACAAACGGCTTCTCCAAAAAGATAGAGAATCATGCAGCAATGGTTGCGATTCATGCTGTGCATTATAACTTCGCGAGAATCCACAAATCGCTGAGGATCACTCCTGCGATGGCCGCTGGTCTATCCGATCACGTTTGGAGTTTGGAAGAGATAGTTGCGCTAACTAGCGTATAATTTTAGCCGCTGTCGGTCGGCAATCGCCCGGCACCCTTCTAGGTGTCCTTTCTAGCGACTCACCCTACCGGGCCGTCTCCTTGAGTGGAACAAAAAGGTGTTCCTTTCAAGGGGACGAGCCCTGCCAAGGTCGAGTCCCAGAAAGGAACACCGATGAAAACGTGTCCGGAAGGATACAGGGAAGTGTTCTGCCGCTACGTCGTGCGTAATGGTAAGCGCATTTACCCGAAGAACGCCCGGTTTTTTCACTTCTTCGTGAAGGATAAAACCGACACCAGGAAACGTTAATTAACCGAGCAAAGCCTCCGACAGCACTATATCTCAATTTTGGGTAATATACTTATCGGAGGGGAGGTTGTTATGTCGAAGAAGGGCAGCAACAGCAAGGAACCAGAAACAAGCCTCAAGGGTCGTGATGCCAAAACCGGTCAGTTCATCCCAGTCGAAGATGCCAGAAAAAGACCATCCACCACTGTGGTTGAGAGAGTCCCGTTGCCGGGCAAGGGAAGAAAGTAGTCAAAACTGCTTAAGCACCATCATTTTAACAACTGCTTTTGTCGGGATCGTCAAGTCTCCGCACCCTAGCAGTAGCGCTTTGCGATTTTTCTCACCGGCAAGGTGGGGAACTAATACTTTACAGCCATTCCGCTCAGACAGAAGCCAGCCAACCGATCGGCAATAGAGGGGTTCCGCTACACGCTCAAGCTGGTCAATTGTTTGCCAACCTTTCCCCGAGTGTGAATCTAGCCACTCGATAAGAACAAGCTTCATTTCAAACTCCAAACTGAGACACTACCCGGGCTCGTCTTCCAGGCTTCCCTCGGGTGCTGTACAATCCCATGACGTGCGAAGCTTGGGGCGAATCAGCCTTCTCCTGCTTTTCCTTCTGTTAGCGTTTGCCACCTCAGCACAGGTCCTGCCCAAGCCACAGATCACCTCTGCCGAAGGCAAGCCAGCGCCCAACTTCGTCCTGAAAGACCAAAACGGCAAGACCTTCGCGGCCAACGCGTGCTCTTGCTTTTCTATCGCGGGTATTGGTGACCCTACTGTACGGGCCAACTGCGCGAGTTCGCGCGGCACAAGAAAAATTTCGATGCCCTCAACACGCGTGTGCTGGCTATCAGCGTTGACGATCGCGAGCACGCGCGCTCGGTCTGGGAAAAAGTCGTGGACCGCCAGTTCACGGTCCTAAGTGACCCCGGAGCTCGGGTGATTCGCTCCTACGGCCTACTACACCCCGCCGGCGGCATCGACGGCGGCGACATCGCGCTGGATACCATTCTGTTCATTGATGTGGATGGCCGCGAGCGCTGGCGGAGAACTAGCCAAACCCTCCCTGATCTCCCCACTGCAGAGGAGATCTTGGCACGTATCCACGAAACGATAGCTCACGCCTCCACGCTCCAGGCGAAGTAAAACAGGAGAAGGCCCCGCAGAAATCTTTGCGGTGCCTTGCCGCAGGCTGGGTGCCTGGCGAAACCCCGGTTGCGTTCAGGCAAATGCTGTGCCAGATTTTTGAGGGATTCGGAACACTTGTCGAACGGAGTGGACCGTTGAGCTTCAACACGGCGGTCGTCCGGAGTTTCAGGTAAAGCTAGCACGGGACTTCTCTCGGCGTGCGGTCGATTCGGCAGTTCGTGCGGATTCCAAGGAGACGGCTGCGCTGTGGCAGGTGAATGCCGCCCTGCGCGAGGCGGAGTTTGGTAATGCCGCACCAGCGAAACAGGGCGTTGCGGCAGCTCTGGCTCTGGCCCCAGGCCGGGACGTGAAGGTGCTGGCAGCCCTGACTCTGGCGCGAGTTGGGGATACGGGCCGAGCGAAAGCGATGGTCGAGGAGTTGGAGAAGAGCGACTCGTCGAACACGGTGCTCAAAATCTACTGGCTACCAACACTGAAGGCAGCGATCGAACTCAACAAAGGCAATTCATCGCAAGCACTCGTATTTCTGGAAGCCGCTGCTCCCTACGAACTGGGCGGGCCACCCCCGACGCAATTGGGAACATTTTACCCAGCTTATCTGCGCGGCCAGGCCTACCTGCTGGCACACAACGGCAGCGCCACCGCCGAGTTCCAGAAGCTGCTCGACCACCGCGGCATCGTGCTGAACTTCCCTCTAGGAGCGCTTGCACATCTCGGCCTCGCTCGCGCCTACGCCCTCTCCGGCGACACCGCAAAGAGCCGCACCGCCTATCAAGACTTTCTTACCCTCTGGAAAGACGCCGACCCCGACATCCCCATCCTGAAGGAAGCCAAGGCAGAGTACGCAAAGCTACAATGAGCAACGGCCGTGACCCTGCCGCTGCATGACCGAGCTTCGCGTTGACTTGCTCCACCTTCACTCCTAACATGTCAGCGCATGATCGGCCAAACCATCTCGCACTACCGGATCGTTGAGAAGCTAGGCGGTGGCGGCATGGGTGTGGTCTATAAGGCCGAGGATGTAAAGCTACACCGATTTGTCGCACTGAAGTTTCTGCCTGACGAGGTAGCCAAAGATCCACAAGCTCTGGCCCGGTTCCAGCGCGAAGCCCAGGCGGCATCCGCTCTGAATCATCCGAACATCTGCACGATCTACGAAATCGACGACCGCGAGGGCCAGGCGTTCATCGTCATGGAGTTTCTCGACGGGTTGACGCTGAAGCACCGCATCGCCGGGCGTCCTATGGAAACCGAGTTGATTTTTTCGCTGGCCATCGAGATTGCCGACGCGCTCGACGCAGCACACGCGATCCGAAGGCATCATTCACCGCGACATTAAACCCGCGAACATTTTCGTCACCAAGCGCGGCCACGCCAAAGTCATGGATTTCGGCTTGGCGAAGGTGATTAGCCCGAAGCCGCAGCCTGTGGGCATCGAAGCCACCGCAATAGCGGTCACCGAAGAACATCTGACCAGCCCCGGCAGCACAGTGGGAACGGTCGCCTACATGTCGCCGGAACAGGTCAGGGGTAAGGAACTCGACCGCCGAACTGACCTGTTTTCGTTCGGTGTCGTGCTGTACGAGATGGCAACGGGAACGCTGCCGTTCCGTGGCGACACGTCAGGCGCAATCTTTGATTCCATCCTTCACAAAACACCTTTAGCTTCGGTG